>NZ_APJX01000012.1 GCF_000350545.1 Desulfotignum phosphitoxidans DSM 13687 | reverse complement strand
GTACCCTTCAGGCAATATGTTCAATCGTTTCATATGGGCCAGCCAGAAGGAGTCCCACCGGTCATCGGTGTACTTTAATCCTTCATACTGCTTGACAGCGGATGGGTTGGCCAGATGAACCTGATAGCCGTGATTTTGCAGGCCATCCACCAGCCAGTACCAGTTATAGGTTGATTCCACCACAACGCCATCCAGGTTGCTTTTGAACGGTTCCAGTACCGAGAGGACATCCGGCAGATCGTTGCTGATCCGCTTGCCGAATACCCGCTTGTCCTTCTCATCGATGATACCGATATAATTATTACTTGAATGCAAATCAATTCCGGCGTAATATTTCATTGGGCACCTCCTAAATCCTATATGTTAATAATAACTGGTATTATAGCAATCGCTGCTATAATTAGGGAGGTGCCTTCTCATTTTTTAATAGTGCTTCGGCCAGCTTTCCAGGGGAACCCCAAAAATTCCCTTGGAAAGCTGGCTTCCACGCAGTTTAATAGTAGCAAATGTCAACGGTTGTTTTTTGCTACGCCCTTTATATGATTATCAGGCCTGCGTTATTGTAGTTGTTGGGAGTTTTAAGTGTTAAGTTTTAAGTTGGCTGACTCCTGAGCACTGGGCTCATTTGGGTTGCTAAAAATGTTTGCCGAGGGTATTATTTTGTCATGGGTTTAAAAAACATGTGAGGTGTTTATGACAAAAACAATTACGATTCATGATGAACTTTCTATCAAGTGGATAAACCAAAAAGCAAAACAGTTAAATGTTAATTTAGAAGATTTGATTGTTAAACTTATTCACGATCAGATGAAATCAGACAAAAATTCAATTGAGTTGACGCAGTATCATGACCTTGATTCACTGGCAGGGACATGGAGCAAAAAAGAGGCAGATGAATTTCTCCAGACAATTGACAAGTTCAATCAGGTCGACGAAGGCTTATGGCAGTAGAAAACATTCTCATTGACACAAATGCCTATGCTTCCTTCAAGCGGGGTGATATGGCATCTGTCGAGATTATCAGGTCTTCTCCTTTCATTGGAATCAATTCTACTGTTCTCGGCGAACTGTTATCCGGCTTTGCTGTAGGTAATCGAGAATCATTGAATAGAGGGGAATTGGAAAAGTTTTTACAATCTTCCCGTGTAAAAATTATCGCAGTCGATCACGAAACCGCAGAACATTATGCACACATATACAAAGAATTGCGGCAAAAAGGAAAGCCTATCCCTACGAATGATTTATGGATTGCTGCAACAGCAGTTCAATACAAATTGACGGTTTTTACCTTTGATGAACACTTCAAAGCCGTTAGCGGAATTCGAACCGGCAATCGTCTGGCCGATTTTGTTAGCGGGGTCTGATGAAGTTCGGGGTCAGTGGTTGTCGGCCGTTGAGGAGGCGCTGACGTTTATCAAGAAACATGTCAATCTTTCCTATCACTTTGATGGCAGTCTTGAGCGCCGGGAGCGCCGGGAGTGCTGGCAGTATCCCATGGAAGCGCTTCGAGAGCTTTTGTTGAATGCAGTGGTGCACCGGGATTACAAGAGTCCTTCAGATATTGTAAGGAAATTGAGTTCAAAATTGAGGAGATCGGTGATTTTTTTAAGGCTGAGCTGTATCAGATTGGATCGACGTCCTCTCCCATTACCCCCCATGATACCCCCCATGTTACCCCTCATGTTGAGAAGTTACTGCTGTGCTGTGAAAAACCGGCAGGGCGCGAACAGTTGCAGGAGAAACTTGGAATAAGAGACAGAAAATATTTTTATAAAACCTTTTTGAAGCCGGCTTTGAAAACAGGGTTGCTTGAAATGACCATTCCCGAGAAACCCAGAAGTAAATTGCAAAAATACCAGCTGACAGAGGCTGGCCCTGGCCGCCAGACCCCCATGATGGTCAATTACCGGGTCAATGCCGGGATCATCCCCCCGGATGTCTGGGTCCAGGACCCGGAGGTGGGCGGGGGCCGCATTGTGGGAGAGGTCTGCCATTTTATTGATTTTGCCTCTTTTGTGATCGGGGCCGACCCCGTGGCGGTCCAGGCCATGTGCGTGGACAGCACCAATGCCTCGCTGAAGGCTGAGGACAATGTGACCATTGCCGTCAAGTACAGGGACGGGTCCGTGGCCCAGATCTGTTATGTGGCCGTGGGGCCGTCCGATCTTGCCAAGGAATACTGCGAAGTGTTTGCCGATGAGTCCGCCGCCGTGATGGACAATTTCTGCACCACAAGGTGCATGGGCCGGCGCGGCAAAAAACGCCTCAAAGGCAGCCAGAAAAAAGGGTTCAGCGAAGAGATCGCCGCCTTTCTGGAAGCGGTTCAAACCGGCGCCCCTTCCCCCATCCCCTTTGACTCCCTGGCCCTGACCACGGCCTGTACCTTCGCAGCCAGAGAATCCCTTCGCACCGGGTGCGGGGTCAGGCCTGCGTTATTGTAGTTGTTGGGAGTTTTAAGTGTTAAGTGTTAAGTTGGCTGACTCCCGAGCTCTGGGCTGATCCCGGAATTTGGAAATTAAATTCTATGACAAATTTTTTTTCTTGAAGTTCTTAAGCGTGGATACATCCAGTGAATATGCTCTGCCGATCTTGTAGGCTGATATTCGCCCTGCTTTGATCCATCTTCTGAGTGTCACAGTTGATATCCCAAGGTATTCTGATGCTTGCTTCAGATTAAACGGCTTGCTTGCTATTTCGCTTTGCCACGCTTCAACGTCCAGAATTTCAGGCACATCGTTATGAAAGTTTCTGATTCCGAACTCTATGATGTGACGTGCAATTTTTTTTCTCTCTTCCATTGGAAGGAGGTATATTTCTTTTATTACCTGTTCTGCTGTTAACATGTTGATCCTTTATTTTTTTGTGAAATAACATCTTCCACCGCATCCAACAAAACCTGCTGGAGGTGTCGTGGAAGCTTTTTAGCGAATTTCTTAAATTTAGGCATCTGAAGAATTTCCATGGTCTATGTTTATCATAAGTTGTCAACAACAAGCAACCGGTAAAGGGGGTCTGACCCTGGCAACTTATTGTTTTTACAGCTAATGATGCTTAATATAAGGGCTGAAATGGGCTTAGAGTGCACTTTTTGGGGGCAAAAAGCGGCTTTTAAGAATTAGCGCGATTGTTATTTCACGAAATAACAACGAGTTTTTCAAAGATCTTCACGTTTTTGCATATGTGTTTCTTGCATTTTGTCACAAATTTTTGCGGGCAGGCTATCACCTGGAAAAATAATTGTTGGGGGATTGGGTATTGGGCCGAGCAGAGGTGATGACCCCGATTGCTGATCGGACACCATTTTCGCGATTACCTGAGGACTTCAACTGAATATCGGTGGAACCGGCTGTCATGCGTTACAACAGGAAGACGGTTTAAAATGGCAGTAGCGATAATAATTCTGTCGGCCGGATCTTTGTGAATAAGCGGTAGGGAGGCTGAGAATAATGCAATTTTACCGGTTACCGGTATTTCAACAAGATCGTGGATTGAAAGAACCTTTTCATACCATTTTTCCGCATCCATGGGCAGTTCGAGATTTTTTATGGCCGCTTTGCATCCGACTTCCAATGCGGTTGCGGCACTTACATAGACAATATCGGCTTTTTCAATTGATTTCAATGTGTCTTGTGAAATCCTGCCGCCTCCGTTTACAAGCCAGATCAATCCACAGGTGTCAAGCATTATTGCAGACATTCAAAGTCTCCGCTCATATCATCGTCAAAAAGCGCCCCGTTTATATCAACATGCAGTTCGGGAGAGCCTTTTAACCGGTTTTTGGCCTTGTGTGCGACTATTTCAGCAACGGGTTTTCCATTGCGGCATATCAGATAAGATGTGTTTTTTGTTTCAATATCGGATATCAGTTTGGAAAGTTTGTTCTTGGCATCAAAAATATTTATCACTTCCATTTGGATACCTCTCTTTGGTCGGATGTTATTGGATATTATTAAAGGTTAGCTTAGCTGGCTTAACCATGATTGTCAACTCATTATTAGGGGGTCAGTATCAAAAATGAATTGGCATCTTCATCGTCGTGCAAAAGGGTTGATTGTTTCAGGGGTACTGATCCTGGCACTGATCGGGCTGCCCATGGGGTTTGCCCTGAACAGGACAGGGGATGAAATGAAACAGGACGTCAGTATCATGACCTGCAATATCGGGGAGATCGTGGGGAGCAAGCCTCTGGACAGTGACCAGGTGGCCGCGTTTATCCGGGACTGCGGGGTGCCGGTGCCGTTGCCGTGGACATTGACATGCACGGCACCCGGGTGTGGGTGGTGAACGTGCACCTGGACCGGGTCGGGTTCGTCACTCCGGGAAATGACCGGGTGCCGGTCTCCCGGGATTATTTCAAAGGCACTTATACCAAGCTGGATTTTCCCATCGCGCCCAGGATCGATTTTCTGTTTGTCTCCGCCGCCCTTGGACGGAAAAACGCCCGGGTGATCCCGAAGAGTCCGGGGGATCATTTCCCGGTTTGGGCGGATATCCTGATCCCCGGGCAGGGGTTGGGTGTCCAGGCCTGCTTTATTGTAGTTATTGGGGGGGGGTATCTTGTGGGTGTTATTGAGGTTGCCAAAAGGGATCGTCGAGGGTATTATTATGAAATGAGTTTGTAAAAAAAGAACTGGTGAGGTGTCAAAATGGTGACTGTCGATAAAAAACATGTTTCTACGCTGCTGCTTGTGGAAGCATATTCGGAAAAACATAAGACTGAAGAAAAAGTGGCATTTTTTCATAAAAAATATAATAAAGATTTTGATCAATTTGAAAAAATGGTGCGCAGCAATGAAGAAAATTTCATCCATTACGATGATTATATGGAGTGGAAAGCTTACAAGTGTTACCTGGACAGTATAAACCTGCGGATCAAAGACCTTAGAAATGGGAGTATTCAGTTTACTTGATTGTTCTCCCATAGTTCTGTCATACAGAATTGTCGATTTCAAGTTTTGGGAAACCGGCTCGTATGTCAAAATGCACCGCATCATAAAAATTTGAAAACGTTCCCTAATCATATGCATAAAAAAAATCTCGTTGAAGAAAGCGACGTCATTACACTCAAAGACGTTTTAAAATATATTACAGCCTGTTTGTGATGGGGAGCCGCGGCCGCCGCTGACCACGCAAATGACCCGGAAACTATGAAAAATCCCGCTTTTTTGATTATTTGCTTGATGATCGCGGCTGCGCCGTTATTTCGAGGGTCGGTTCATGCCTGGGCACAGACGGTGATTCAGGCCATGGTGGCCCTGGGCGGGATTGTGCTGGTGCTCGAAGCGATGCGGTCAAAGGCGGGGCGGAAGCGGTCATCCCGGAGTTCGTCGTTGAAAGGGTTTGCCACCCGGGAACTGTTCCTTTAAAACAAGTTACCAGAAGAGTACCAGGTATTGCCAAAGGTAAGGTAACGGATGCATTTTTTGAAACCAGCCGTGAGTATCATGATCTGTAATATCAGGGATAATGTACATTGACAAAGCCTTTTTTCTGTGTGAATAAATACTCAATGATATCAGGCAGAAAAAAATGGAAAGCCTGCCTCACACTCAAAAAGGAGATTTGCCATGAAACGTTTGCTGGATAAGAGATTGCCGGGATGTGTCTGCTGGCTGGCGGTCTTTGCTTTGTTTCTGATTTTTCAGGGAACGGCGGGTGCCGTCGGATCTTTTGCCACATTAAAAGAATTCTCAGGTGAAGTGATGATCAAGAATGCGGAAGAATGGGTGGCACCGGAGCCGGGCATGTCTTTGTACTCCGGGGCAAAGATTGTCACAAAAGAGGGATCGGCCCTGGTTCAGTTCAAGGACGGGGCTACCATGACCGTGGATCCGTTTTCCAGTATCCGGGCCATTGATCAGATCCAGGCCACGGAAACAGCGGCATCGGATCAGATGAGAATCCGCAAGATCCGGGTGATGCTGGGGCGGACCAAGTATGAGGAACAGCCCCTTGCCGATCGGCAGACCCGCATTGAAATGCCCATGGCCGTGGCCGCGCTTCGGGGAACGGGGGGCTATTTTGGTGCGGATGAGGGCGGTACCTCCCAGGGCGAACTCTACGAAGGAAACATGGAAACTTCCGGTATTTTTCAGGAACTGGTTCCCCAGATACTGGCCCTGGAAAACGCATTGAATTCACCCACCTGGACGGCATCGCTGAATTCAGCAGACCAGGCGGACAATCCGTTGTCCAATGTTCAGGAAATCCAGGCGGAAATCCGGACTTTTTCCGCCAATCTGGATCCCCAGGTGCAGGCCCAGGTCATGCAGACACTGGCCGTGATCACGCCGATCCTTCAGGGGATTCAGCAGAAAATTGAAAAAGCGCAAAAAGCGGAAGCCCAGAAAGCGGCGGCCCAGAAAACCGGGTCCGAAGACACCCGGGCTCAGGTGAAGGCGATCAGTGAAAAAACATCCCAGACCGCCGATACCTTTGTAAAGACCACCCAGGAATCCACCAAAGCGGATATCAGCCTGGTGCTGGCAACCATCAAAGGGGACCAGGCCGGCATTGCGCTGGCCCAGGCCGCCAAAGACCAGAATGACCGGGCCGTGGACCTGGCGGGGCAAGCCGTGGATACGGCTGCCACGGCCGTGGAACTGGCCGGCAAAGCCACCACGGACAAACAGCTGGCTGCGGCGGCATCTGTCGCCAATACGGCCGGCAACACGGTGGATGCCCTGGCTGAAACCGTCAAGACAACCAATACTTCGGCCATGATGGTGGCCCGGGACAACCAGGAAGGTGCAGCCAAGATGCAGGGCCTGGCAGGCACAACGGAAAGTACACTGGCTGCCGCTGAAAAATCCACGCAATCGTCACAAAATGCCATTGTGCTGGCCCAAAACGAAGACACGGCAGACGCAGCCGTTCAAGCGGCCAGAACAGCGGAAGATGCCTCCAGTGTCGTCAAAGACGTGGCTCAGAGCCAGAGCGAGGCTGCACAGGCCGTGGCTGACGATGATCCCGGCGCAGACGCCGCCATTGAAAACACCCGGCAGCAGTCGCAAACCATAGACAATGCCATTCAATCTTTAGATGAAAGCATTGAACAGACCAATACGCTGATGCCGGCGGAAGAACCGGTCGATGAACCGGCTGAAGAAGAGGCTGAAGAAGACGCTGAAGAAGCAGTGGACGAACCCGAGCAAGAAGAAGCGCCTGCAGAAGAACCGGCAGAGGAGCCGGAACAACCCCTTCCGCCGGATGAGCAGGAAGATGATACGGACCCGCCCAGCCCCGTGTAAAATGATGGGGTCCGGCTTTCTCTGTGGTCGTTATTTTTCTGTGAAAGTCCAGACCCCGTCCCATTCATCGGTTTCAAGAAGCGGGGAACAGGTTTCAGGCGTCTGTATCAGGGTGCGGCACCGGGTGATGAACAATCGGGCGGGCCGGTCTTTTGGCTTTGCACCCAGGACGTCTTCAAAATGGCGGATGGCCGTGCCAAAGTCCTGGTTCCGGTAACAGGCCAGGCCGTTTTCAAAGTGGGAGATCCATGTAAAAACCGGATCTCCCATTTTTTTTTGGCCGATCAGTTCATAAATCGTCACAGGGGCCTGCCGTCCCTTGACCCGGACCCGGTCCAGCTCCCGGCACACAAATGCGCCGTCCAGATGCATCCGGGTCTGTTCCGGAATGATGATCTTTACCCCATAAATTTTGCACAACCCTTCCAGACGGGAGGCCAGGTTCACGTTGTCCCCGATCACAGAATAGTCGAACCGGCGCCGGGAACCCAGGTTTCCCACCACCATCTGCCCGGTGCTCAAGCCCATGCCCAGAGACAGGATCGGGACCCCCTGGCGTTCCCATTCCGCCTGAAGCTGTTCCAGGCGTTCAAACATGCGAATGGCGGTCAGGCAGGCTTTTTGCGGATGGCGGGTGTCATCCAGAGGGGCGCCGAAAAACGCCATGATGGCATCGCCCATGTATTTGTCCAGGGTGCCGCCGTTTTCAAGGATCACATCCGTGAGCGTGCCCAGATACCGGTTGAGCAGTTCGATGAGCCCGGAAGGGGACAAAGATTCGGACAAGGTGGTGAAATTGCGGATATCCGCCATGAGAACGGTGAGTTCTTTTTCCTCTCCCCCCAGGGTGAGCTGGTCCGGGTGCCGGATCAGAATATCGATGACGGCCGGGCTTAAGTACCGGGAAAAAGACGTTTTCACCCACCGGTGCTGGCGGATCTCTGCGGCAAAATTGGTGATCAGCAGGGCCGCCACCGTGGTCAGCCCGGCCCCCAGGGGCAGCATCAGGGGCCAGACCAGATCCCGGGTCTGGAACAGGTATTGAACCCCTGCCGCATAGGTTCCCATGAGCACCACCCCGGCTGCCAGAGATGCCATGGGCGTAAACAGCATCATGAACCCTAAGGGCAGCAGGACCAGGACCAGTATGGATCCGGTTTTAACCCAGCGCATGTGCGGAAGAGTCTGCAACAGCCGGTTTTCCAGAATATTGTCCAGCAGGGTGGCCTGAATGAACACACCGGGGATTTCACTGGTCAGAGGGGTGGGCCAGATATCCCCGATACCCGTGGCCATGGCACCGACGATCACCACCTTGCCCGCCAGCCGGTCCGGCGAAATCGCCCCGTCAATGATGTCTGCAATGGAGACCCGGTCGAATCCGGGATCCAGGCCGTAAAAATTCAGGCGTACATTGCCGTGCCCGTCCGTGGCCAGACGGCGTTCTGAACGGGCGGCATCCGGAACAAGGATCCCTTGATCCGGCAGGTCCGGGTCTGCGGACGGCAAGCGGGGCGTAAGCACCACCCGGCCGTCCCCGGCCCGGACCACGGTGTCCAGATAATGGGCCGCTCCGGCCAGGGCCAGGCAAAGATGGTCTTTGTTCACCAGCCGGACCCGGCGGATGGTGCCGTCACTGTCCGGAAATATGTTGACAAATCCAAGCCCCCGGGCCGCATTTTTCAGGTCCGGAACCGGTTCCAGGAGCCGGGTTTTTTTTGTGGGCACCAGGGACCGGGACGCAGAAAAATCCCGGTCATCCCGGATCCCTTCAAATGCCGTGCCCAGAATCCCGTTCCCGCTCCATGCCAGGGCTTCGGAAAACAAAGCATCATTATCCGATTCGGCCAGGAGCTGATCCATTTCATCGTGAAAAATCTGGTTGGGGAAATCTTGATTTTTCAGTCCCAGCTGGACAAAGCTTTGCTGCAAAGATTCCAGCACGGGCCGGGTCCGGTTTTCTTCGGGTTCGGGAAACAACAGGTCAAACACCACGGTTTGGGCCCCGTAATCCTTGAGCCGCACCAGCAGCTGGGCAAACACGGACCGGGGCCAGGGCCACCGGCCATAGGCCTCAATTCCCCGGGTCTCGATCCCGGCCACCACCACCTGCCCCGTGGGGGGGCGTTCTCCCCGCAGCC
Source organism: Desulfotignum phosphitoxidans DSM 13687 (assembly GCF_000350545.1). Classification (GTDB taxonomy): domain Bacteria; phylum Desulfobacterota; class Desulfobacteria; order Desulfobacterales; family Desulfobacteraceae; genus Desulfotignum; species Desulfotignum phosphitoxidans. The sequence continues at coordinate 131,976 of NZ_APJX01000012.1, read as the reverse complement.
TGAACCGCAGGTCCAGCCCTTTCTGTTCCAGAAACGCCACCACGGGCCGGGGCTGATCAAACCATCCCGCCGCCAGAAACAGCGCCAGAATCCCACCGACAATGACCAGATGGCTCGTCCGCAGCTTACTCCGGACTCCCATGGTTATTCAAAAAACGAGGCCGCGTATGCCACATCCTCGGGGCAGAACACGAACAGGCATTTGCCGTCTGCATCTGACACGGATCCATACACATAATTGATGTTGATCTGTTCTTCGCCGAATTTTTTGGCGATTTTGGCAAATTCACCGGGTTTGTTGGTGATATCCACGGCCACCACTTCTTTGGTGTCAAACAGAAAATCGTTTTCCTTTAACAAAGCAACGGCGGCATCCGGGTTTCCCGTGAGCAGGCGGACCAGGGCAAAGTCGGCGGAATCCTTGCGCATGGAGCTGTAGCTGGCTGAAGATGCCAGGCGTTTCAGCGATTTCCCCCGGGCTTCGAACAGGTTCTGGACATAGGCGGACGCATCCTGAATGGTGATGGCGTCGATATTGATGTCAGCCTGTCCAAACAGGTCGGTGAGCCTTGCCAGCTCGCCGGGCACATTTTTCAGAAACAAGGAAATTTCAATTCGGATCATGGCGGTCCCCCTTTGTGGGGGGTCAGGCCTGCGTTATTGTAGTTGTTGCAAGACACCGCAACAACTACAATAACGCAGGCCTGACCCCGGTTCCGGTTTGGTTAATCGGTTTGCGCGCTTTTGACGCCTAAATCAAATGCTTCCATGTTCAGCGGAATGATTTTGGGTTTGGCGGCAAACTCATTTTTCACACATTCTTTGAGCAGTTCCAGGTCCACCAGGTTGCTTTTGGCGGCAAACGCGCTCAACGCGACAATATTGGCGGCCCGCACGGACCCGGCCTTGATGGCGATATCATTGACCGGCACCACCAGCTGGGTGACGTCCGTGCGCTGACTGGTCACGGGGATCAAAGAGGAATTGATGAAGATGATGCCGCCGGGTTTGACGTCGTTTTCAAACTTTTCCAGGGACGGCCGGTTCATGGCCACCAGGTGGGTGGGGTTTTTGATGATGGGCGATCCGATGAGCCGGTCACTGATCACCACGGTGCAATAGGCCGTGCCGCCGCGCATCTCAGGACCGTAGGAAGGGATCCAGGCCACAAACGATCCCTGCTTCATGGCGGCATACGCCAGCAGTTTTGCGCTGAGCAGGATGCCCTGGCCACCGAATCCTGCAAATTTTATTTCTGTCTGCATGGGTTTCTCCAAACATATGGGTTAGGGTAGTGAAAGTAAATGGATACGCCTTTATTCAGGCACTTTGTAATCACCCAGCTCATAATAGGGCAGCAGGGTATCTTCGGCCCATTTCAACGCATCCACAGGGGTCATGCCCCAGTTGGTGGGACAGGTGGAAATCACTTCCACAAAACTGAAACACCGGTTTTCCATTTGATATTGAAACGCCTGTTTAATGGCTTTTTTGGCCTTGTTGACCTGCTGGGGTTTGAGTACGGCCTGGCGGGTGATATATCCCGGAGTGACCAGTTCAGCCAGCAGGTTGGCCATGCGGATGGGCATGCCGGTCTGGGCCGTGTCCCGGCCTAAAGGGGCTGTGGTGGCCCGCTGGCCAGGCATGGTGGTGGGAGCCATCTGGCCGCCGGTCATGCCGTAGATGGCGTTGTTGATGAAAATAGTGGTGAATTTCTCGCCGCGGTTGGCGGCATGGATGATTTCTCCCATGCCGATGGACGCCAGGTCCCCGTCCCCCTGATAGGTGAACACCATCAGATCGGGACGTACCCGTTTGATGCCCGTGGCCATGGCCGGGGCCCGGCCGTGGGCCGCTTCCTGAAAATCACAGTCAAAATAATTGTATGCCAGCACAGCACACCCGACAGGTGCGATGCCCACGGTTTTTTCCTGAATGCCTAAGTCGTCAATGGCTTCCGCCACCAGCCGGTGAACAATGCCGTGGGTGCATCCGGGACAATAATGGGTATGGGTGCCGGAGAGTGCCTTGGGTCGTGAAAATGCTTTTGCCATGGGTGTCTCCTATAACAACGCTTTGATAATTTCGATAATTTTTTCCGGTGACGGAATGTCCCCGCCGCATTCGCCATAAAACTCCACGGGCAGGCGGCCTTTGACACAGCGTTCCACATCCTCCACCATCTGGCCCATGCTCATCTCGATGCTGATGACCGCCTGGCAGCTTTCTTTGCCGGACGCGTCAAACACGGCTTTTTCCGGAAACGGGAACAGGGTTTTGGGCCGCAGCATGGCCACTTCGATCCCTTCTTCCTTGAGCATGTCAATGGCCGTGCGGCACACCCGGCTCATGGTGCCGTAGGACGTGATCAACACCTGGTAGTCCGTGTCGGCATTGACCAGTTCATACTGCACTTCCTCTTTTTTCATCTGCGCGTATTTGGCTTTTAACGCCAGGTTGTTGTCATTGAGGGCCGTGGGATCCAGAAACAATGATTTCACCAAATTGCGTTTCTTGCTTTTCCGGTGCGCCATGCCGTTGGTGGCCCAGTCATCTTTGTTGCTGGGTTCGGTTTTTAAACCATCGGGGAACTCCACGGGTTCCATCATCTGTCCGATGAGCCCGTCTCCTAAGATCATGACCGGGTTCCGGTATTTTTCCGCTAGGGTGAACGCCTGCATAGTCATTTCCACAGCTTCCTGGACCCCGTCCGGCGCCAGCACCAGCAGGTGGTAATCCCCGTGGCCCCCGCCTTTGGTGGCCTGGAAATAATCGCCCTGGGAGGGCAGAATACCGCCGAGTCCGGGTCCGCCCCGCATGATATTCACAAACACGGCCGGGCACTGGGCTGCGGCAATATAGGACAGGGCTTCGCTCATCAGGCTGATGCCCGGGGACGAAGAGGTGGTCATGACCCGCTCGCCGGCCCCGGCGGCCCCGAAAATCATGTATCCCACGGCCACTTCACTTTCGCCTTGAAGAAACACCCCGCCTTCTTCGGGCAGTCGTTTTGCCAGATATTCCGCCACTTCCGACTGGGGAGTGATGGGGTATGCAAAATAATTTTTACAGCCTGCCCGGATGGCAGCCTCGCCGATGGCCTCGTTTCCTTTCATCAATACCTTTGCCATTATTTTTTTCCTTGGTATCTGAAGTTAATTTTTTTAAAACCGTTGATCAGGCATCCTGGGTTTCAACAATCGTGATGGCCACATCCGGGCACATGGTACAGCAGATGCCGCATTTGATGCAGTCATCCGGCCGGGCCTGGAATACGGGGAAATGCCCTTTGGCATTGACCTTGTCTGTGATTTCCAGCACATGTTTGGGGCAGAATTGGACGCACAATCCGCAGCCTTTGCAGCGCTCGTCGTCAATGATGTGTTGAAATGCCATGTATGTGACTCCTATGTTTAAGTTTTAAGTTTTAAGTGTTAAGTTTTAAGTGACTGGGTGGGGGGGAGCAGGTGGCGGTCTAAGGTCAGCACGGGGCAGGTGATCCGGTTCAGGTCCAGCTGTGACCTGATCTCCGGGGTGGCCGTGATGAATTCCACGGGCAGGCCGGTGTGTGCCGACACCTGTTTGACCAGGTCATATCCCTGATATATGTGTGCCACGGACGTGTCATCCATCAGGTTGGCATTGGATACCAGGCCCGTGATGTTGATTTTACCGCTGGCTTCAATTTCCTTGCGGATTTTCAGGCACCCGGCCACATCCCCGGTAAAGGGCCGGAACGCGTTGATCACCTGGAGCATGCGCACGGGTTTGTTTTTGAGTACCGCTGCCAGAGAGGCCAGCACGGTGACCCCCACATCATCTCCGCCCGCATCCAGAATGGTGACATCCGCGGGTTGCCGGAGAATGTCCGCCACGGCCGGTGCCAGAATGGGCAGATCGGCAAACAGGTACTGGCGGTCCGGCAGCACCACCTGAATGCCCATGGCTTCCAAAGGGATTCTGGCCTCACGGGTTCTGAAATAGGGGTTGACCAGGTCCAGATCGGCAATGGCCACGGATTTGCCGGTTCTCCGGCACGCGGCTGCCAGATTGACGGCCGTTTCGGTTTTGCCGCTGCCGTAATTGCCGGCCACGATCACAATATCTGTAAAATCAATCGTCATAAGTGAGGGTTTGCCTTTTTAAATAAAACAGCTAAACCCTAATTAAACCAAATCAGGTTTTTTTTTGCAAATTGTTTTTTTACCGAAAATGGATTTAATCTGAAGACCCAACTATTTTTTTAACTTCTTCACATGTCAGGCGCCGGTTTTTTTGGGCACTCATTTCTTTGACAGCGGCGGTGATGGCCGGAATCCGGTCCGGATGAAATTTAATTTGGTGACACTGCAGATATTTTTTCACCAAATGGTTGCCGCACAACAGGTTCAGGTGAAAATCCGGGGTGGTGCCGGCGCCGTATAAATTTTGGGCATGGGTGCCGGCCACATGGGTGTGGGCCGCCTGCCCGAACACAGGCGTTTTGGCATGGATCAGGCCCTGGCCGGTCTGTTGTTTGACAATATCGTCCACATATAAATAATATTCCCGGACCTGATCGATAGAGTCCCAGGCAAAGCGGCATGAGATATTCTGGTCCGCCAGGATCCGGGAGGTGAGATACAGGTCTCCGATGCCGTTGCGTTCCCCCATGCCGCACACGGAAGCCTCCAGCACGATTGCCCCGGCCAGAATTCCCATCACAGAGTTGGCCGATGCCATGCCCAGGTCATTGTGACAATGGATGGAAACAGCCATATCCCCGGCCAGGGCCCTGGCATCTCTAATCCGGTCCGCCACCTGGTTGGGCGCCATGATGCCCGAGGTGTCGGGCAATGACAGGATGTCAGCCAGCCGGTTTCGGCACAAAAACCGGATACAGGCGTTGAATCGATCGGCCGGGGTTTTTCCCATGTCCAGCATGGCCAGGCTGATGACGGCATCGGGCCGGGCATTGCGGACAAAAGCGATGACAGGAATCAGTTCTGATAATTTTTTTTCCGATTCTTTGACCGTGGCATGGGAGGGCAGATGCAGGTGAAAATGGATGTCTTTGATGCCCGTGTCCACTAAAATTTTTGCATCCGGCAGAAACGCCCGCCCTAAACCCGCCACCTTGATGTTGAAATTATGACGCCGGGCATGATCAGCCAATGCTTTGACCATGGCGGCTTCCCCGGGATGGGCCGACGGGTATCCGGCCTGGCAGATGTCCACGCCCAAGGCTTCCTGAAATTCCAGGATTTTTATGCGCTGATCATAAGAAAACACCACGCCCTGAAACTGCATGCCTTCCCGAAGAGTCTGATCCATGACCAGAAATTGTTTCAAAACCGCTCCTTTGGCGGGTTGAAATACCCGTGGATCAGACGGGGAAACGTCTGTTTCAGCGATTCGATCAATGCCGCCATTCCCAGGGGCTTTCCACCGGGGGAAACCGCTTCCATGGTATCGACATACAGTCGGGGATCATAATTCAGGTTGCGCCACTGGATCATGTTGATGTCATGATTTCGGATGAATTCAAACAGGGCTGCCGCCTCTTTTTCAGAATCTGTGAACCCCGGGCAGTTCAGGTAGTTGACGGCCACAAATTTGTTGTGGGCCCTGGCCGTGTCAATGCTTTTGAGCATATCTTCCCATGCATAGGATTTGGGTCTGAAATACGCGGTATAGGTTTTTTGCCGCACGGAATTCATGGATACCCGCATGCTGTCCAGCCCGGTTTCGCACAGGGTTTTTACGTGTTCGGGCAGGCTGGCGTTGGTGTTCAGGTTGATGGTGCCCTGGCCGGTTTGTTCCCGGATCATTTGCACGGCCGGCACAATGGCTTTGTGTGCGGTCAAAGGTTCGCCTTCACATCCCTGGCCGAAGCTTACCACGGCTTTGGGGACCTGCCGGATATGTTCCAAAGCGACCTGGGCGATCTCTTGGGCTGTGGGTGTGAACGCGATGCGGTCCTGGCACGCATGCAGGCCGGGGCCGGGCTGTAAAGAGATGCATCCTAAGCAGTTGGCATTGCACACCCGGGAGGTGGGCAGGGGCGCTTCATAGCGCTGGAGAAAAAAGTTTTTCCCGGCCGGGCATCCATACTGCAATGCACAGGTTTCCAGATGCCGCATCAACCGGTTGTTCGGATATTTTTTCTGCATGTGTCCGACCCCCTGGACCACTTTGTTTCGGGGCATCTGCCGAAGGTCCTGCCGGGGTTCGGTATCCACCTGAATGGCGGCGGAACGGAAACGGCTACGTCCGAATCCCACGGCCCCGTATGAAAAAAGGGGTAAAGGCCCGGTATCGACCATCGCAAAATACGCACAGAAATGCCGGTTCACATATCCGGGGGAGTTGAACACGGCCACAGGAAATATTTTTTCATCCGGCGCATACGGGTTCCGGGTCAAGGTTTCAAACCGGTCCCGGTCCAGGTTGTAGGCAATCAACGCCCGGTCCGGCAGCATCATCAGTTCGCTGCCATGGGGCATAACAATCGTCTCTGACCGGGTCAGCAGCACAGGCATGTCCCCGGAAAAACCCACGGCCCCATATCCTTCCAGATCAAAGATGTCTCCGTTTTCCGCGGCTGCCACTGCCGTGAGAACCGGTGTGTTTAAAGCAGAAATACCCTACCTCCTGTTAAATGATTGGATCGGATTATAGATCAATGCCCGGGGGGGTGCAACCATAAACCATGGACTTACATTGATTTGATTTTTTTTAAACCACGAAGATCACGAAGAAGCCCTTCTTCGTGATCTTCGTGCTCTTCGTGGTAAAATAATTTGACGGTCATAAGTGCCCAAGATATATGGCTTGACGGTTTGAATGAATTCACCAGGAACAAACATGAAATTAAGTGTTGCCCAACCCAGCGGCTTGGCGCTATATTGATCGGGTCAAAAAATGAAATGGATCTTAAAAAGGAAATACCCATCCCATGTGTTTAGCCATACCTTCAAAAATTATCGAAATCCAGGGCACCCTGGCCAAAGTATCTGTGGACGGCGTGATCCGGGAAACCAGCCTGGCACTCATCGATGACGCGCAAATCGGGGATTATGTGATTGTTCATGCCGGGTTTGCCATCAGCAAGCTGGATGAATTCGCGGCCCGCCAGACCCTGGAAGATATGCGTCAGATTCTGGCGGCGGACGATGCCCGCCACCTTTCTTCGCACACAGATGCCTGATTCCGACTGCATTGCCAGTCAGCTTGATATCAGCGGAGTGGTCCAGGGGGTTGGATTCCGGCCGTTTCTGTTTGCCCTGGCGGCCCGGCACAAGATTTCAGGAGAGGTTTCCAATACGGCCTTCGGGGTCCGGGCCCGGGTGGAGGGCTCACCTGCCAGCCTGACCCGGTTTGTGGAAGCGATCACGGCCCATCCGCCCATGCTGGCCCGGGTGGATGGGGTTCAAACCACGTCCGTGCCCGTCACAGGCGCCAGCGGCTTTAAAATCATTGCCAGCCGGACGGGGTCTTCCCGGGCAACCCTGATTTCACCGGATGTGTGTGTGTGCAACGATTGCCTCAAAGAGATGGAAAATCCTGAGGACCGGCGCTTCAGGTATCCGTTCATCAACTGCACCAATTGCGGCCCGCGGTTCACCATCATCGAAGACATCCCCTATGACCGGCCCCAGACCGCCATGAAACAGTTTGCCATGTGTCCGGACTGTCAGGCGGAATATGACAATCCCGCGGACCGGCGGTTTCATGCCCAGCCCAATGCCTGCCCCGTGTGCGGTCCCCAGGTGTTTTTAACCGACAGCAAGGGCCAAACCATTGCCGGGCCGGATACGGCCATCCACCAGGCCGGGCGCCTGCTGGCCCGGGGCAAAATTCTGGCGGTCAAGGGGCTGGGCGGGTTTCACCTGGCCGTGGATGCGGGTGATGATGCCGCTGTTCTTCGTCTGCGCCGGCGCAAGCACCGGCCCCACAAACCCTTTGCCCTGATGGCCCGGTCCGGATCCGCGGTGTCGGCGTTTGCGGATGTGTCAAAAGAAGAACTTCAGCTGCTGACCGGTTTTAACCGGCCCATTGTTTTGTTGAGAAAAAAAGGGTCTGATGCACAGATGGAGCTGTCGCGTAAGATCGCGCCATTGAATCCCTGTCTGGGCGTGATGCTGCCCTATACCCCGCTGCATTACCTGCTTTTGGATGCCGGGCCCAAGGTGCTGGTGATGACCTCGGGCAACCGGCCGGGTGAGCCCTTGTCCATCGACAATCAGGATGCGTTGGATGCGTTTTCCCATATTGCGGATTATTTTCTGCTGCACAACAGAGATATCTATTTTCGGGCCGATGACTCCATTGTCCGGGTTCAGGCCGGACAGACCCGGTTTATCCGGCGGTCCAGAGGGTATGCCCCGCTGCCGATCCCCTTGTCAGAAGATCTGCCTTTTGTGCTCGGGTGCGGGGCCGGCATGAAAAACACCTTATGCCTGACCCGGAAGAATCAGGCGTTTTTAAGCCAGCACATCGGGGATCTGGAAAACCGGAAAACGTGTGATTTCTATGTTCAGACCCTGGATCATTTCAAGACCATTCTGGATATCACCCCGGAAATTGTGGCCCATGATCTGCATCCGGGATATATGAGCACCCGGTTTGCCAAAGACCATTTTGCTGAACAGATTCCCCGGGTGGCCGTACAGCACCATCATGCCCATGCCGTGTCCTGCATGGTGGAAAACGATCTGGATGAACCTGTGGTCGCCATTGTGCTGGACGGCACGGGATACGGCACGGACGGCCATATCTGGGGCGGAGAAATTCTTGTGGCCACCCGCAAGAGTTTTGTGCGCAAAGCCCATTTAAGATACCTTCCCATGCCGGGGGGGGATCAGGCCGTGCTGGCCCCCTGGCGCATGGCAGCTGCGTTGTTGTATACGGCGTTCGGCCGGAATTTTCTGGATCTGGATCTTCCGTTTATCCATGATATGGATCCCTGCCACCTGGATTTTGTCTGCCAGATGATGGAAAAAAAAGTGAACACGCCCCAAACCTCCAGTTGTGGCCGATTGTGCGATGCCGTGTCTTCCTTGCTGGGGATCCGGCATAAGATCTCCTATGACAGCCAGGCTGCCATGGAGCTGGAGGCTGTGGGGACAACAAAAGATTTTGCACCGGACCCGGCTTCTTATGCCTGTGAATTGCGGTCACCGGACCCGGCGGCAGATGGGGTTGAATGGATCATCGATGTGATCCCCGGTATCCGGGAAATAGTGGCTGATATCTGTGCCCGGGTCCCGGTGCAGCAGATCAGTCAACGGTTTCACCAGACCCTGGTGCATGGGTTTTTTCAGGCGGCGCACAGAATTACCGCAGCCCACCGGGTGGATAAGGTGGTGCTGTCCGGCGGGGTGTTTAACAATGATCTGATTTTCAATGCAATGATGGGGTCTTTAAAACAAGGCGGGTTGTCTGTTTACACCCATTCCCGGGTGCCGCCTGGAGACGGCGGGATTGCCCTGGGCCAGGCCGCGGTTGCCGGGGCCTTGTCAAAAGATCTTCCGGATTTTATAAAAAACAATGTTCAACCGGCACAGGAGGCGGTTTCATGGGATTGACATATCTGGAAAAATTCAGGGATCCGTCCCTGGCCAAAAATCTGGTGGCAGCGATTCATAAAGAAAGCCGGCTTACCCTGCGGCTCATGGAGGTGTGCGGCACCCATACCATGGCCATTTTCCGGCATGGGATCCGGAATATCCTGCCTGAGACCATCACGTTGCTGTCCGGGCCGGGATGCCCTGTGTGTGTCACGGCACAAAAAGATATCGATGCGTTTGTGGCAGTTTCCCGGCAGCCGGATGTGATTGTCACCACGTTCGGGGATCTGATGAGAGTGCCGGGTTCCGGCACCACTTTGGCCGGGCAAAAAGGGGCGGGCGCGGATGTGCGCATGGTGTATTCCGTGTTTGATGCGGTCACCATTGCCCGGCAGAATCCGGAAAAACAGGTGGTGTTCTGTGCCGTGGGATTTGAAACCACCATTCCCACCATTGCGGCGGCCGTGCTCATGGCTGCAAAGGAAAAGGTGACCAACTTTTCCATATATGGGGCCAACAAACTGACCCCCCCGGCTCTGGCGGCGTTGATGACCACCCCAGGGGTATCCATTGACGGATTTATTCTGCCGGGGCATGTGTCCGTGATCACGGGTGTGGATGCGTACCGGTCCGTGTTCGAGACCCACAAGGTCCCGTCCGTGATCACGGGGTTTGAGCCCATTGACATCCTGCACGCCGTGCTGATGCTGGTGCGCCAGAATGAATCCCGTGTGCCGGCCCTGGAAAACGCCTATCCAAGAGCTGTGAGAGAATCCGGAAATCCCAAGGCCAGGGAGGTGATGCATCAGGTGTTTACCGTGGGTGACGCGGCGTGGCGGGGCATTGGGCTGATAAAAAACAGCGGCATGGAATTGAAACCGGATTTCAAGGCGTTTGATGCCGGGGCCCGGTTTGAGCTGAACCTCACAGACGTGGCCGAGCCCAAAGGGTGTGCCTGCGGAGAGATTCTCATGGGGTTGAAAACTCCGGTTGCCTGTGCATTGTACAAAAAAGTCTGTACCCCCATGACACCGGTGGGGCCGTGCATGGTGTCCAGTGAAGGGGCCTGTGCCGCTTATTACAACTATGGATAATGGGGGTCAGTGGGGGGCACCCATTATTACTGAGGAGCAAACAACAATGAATGCAGAGAAAAACAATACCATATTACTGGACCATGGTGCCGGGGGCAAAGCCTCCCATGCGCTGTTTTCCGAAATGATTCTTCCGCTGTTCAGCAATGAGTATCTGGCCATGGGAGATGACGGGGCTGTGTATTCCGTGCCGGCCGGCAAAATGGCGTTTTCAACGGATTCCTATGTGGTGGACCCGATTTTTTTCAATGGCGGCAATATCGGGGATCTGGCCGTGAACGGCACGGTGAACGACATTGCCATGTGCGGGGCAATTCCGTTGTACATCAGTGTGGGACTGATCATTGAAGAAGGCCTGCCCATAAACGATTTCCAGGAAATCATCACATCCATGGCAACGGCGGCAGACCGGGCCGGGGTCAAGATCGTCACCGGAGATACCAAGGTGGTGCCCCGGGGCAAGGCGGACAAGATTTTCATTAACACCTCGGGGGTCGGCATGATCCCGGAGGGCGTGAACGTATCCGGCAGCCGGGCACTTCCCGGGGACAAAATCATTTTAAGCGGCACCATGGCCGATCACGGGATTGCCATTCTCACAGCCAGGGAAGGCTTGACCTTTGACGGGGATCTTAAAACCGATTCCGCGCCCTTGAATCACATGGTCAAAACGATGCTGTCTTCCGGGTGTGAGGTGCATGTGCTCAGAGATCCCACCCGGGGAGGGGTGGGCACGACCTTGAATGAAATCGCTTCCCAATCCGGGGTGGGAATGACATTGTTTGAAAAAGATCTGCCCATAAAAAAGCCAGTCAACGGGGTGTGCGAGCTGCTGGGATTTGATCCCTTGTACATTGCCAACGAAGGCAAACTGCTGGCCATTGTGCCGGAAAAACAGGCGTCAAAGGTGTTGGATCTGATCAAGGCCGATACTTTCGGCAAAAATGCCGCCATTATCGGAGAAGTGACGGATCAGCGCCCGGGAAAGGTGTTTCTGGAAACCGCCATCGGGGGCCAGCGCCTGGTGGATATGCTCACCGGAGAGCAGCTGCCCCGGATCTGTTGATAAGACCGCCTGCCGGGAAAATAGATTCCCGGCAGCAATCTGAAAAGCGCATCCGGTGAATCCGGAATTTATCGGGTTTCCAGAATGTCTGTGATATGTTTTTTTGCGGCTGCCAGAAAATCCGGCATTGCATCGGCCAGGGGGGGGGTGAGGGAAGTGCCCCAGTTGATGGTATCCGGCTGTATGCCGATCACCCGCAGATAGGGACGATGGCCCCGCATCTGGGCCATGCCTAAAGAATCCAGCAGATCGATGTCATGCAACGACAGCATCTGTTTCTCATCTTTGCGCAGATCTTTTTCCTCCAGGCTGAAAATGGTGCCCGGCGGATGTTTCGCCCGGACAATATCCAGGACCAGAATATTTTCATATTCTTCAAACAGGTAAAAGATGTCCTGGGTAAAGGTGCCGCCATCGATGAAATCCACCTGTGGCCAGTCTTCTTTTTCCTTGAGCAGTTCATGCACGGCATGCACCCCGATGCCGTCATCCTGCATCAAAGTGTTGCCAACGCCTAATACCAGTAGTTTTTTCATAAATGTTGATGGGGTCAGAAAATGATGGGGTCAGGCCTGCGTTATTGTAGTTATTGACCTCAATAACTACAATAACGCAGGCCTGACCCCGATTCCGATTCCTTTATAAGGGTACGTCTACTTTAACGGTCCGACCGGTTTCTACGTCCAGCACGTGGACGGCGCAACCCAGTCAGGGGTCGAATGATCGTATGAGTCGCCCGACGTTCACCGGACTGTTCACATCCGGCACGGGCACACCGATCAGGGCTTCTTCAATGGGGCCTCTCTGGCCCATGTCATCCCTGGGGTTGGCGTTCCAGATGGTGGCGGAAGTGATCTGGTAATTGGCGATTTTCTGATCTTTGATGTCAATGTAGTGGAGCAGGGCCCCTCTGGGGGCTTCGGTCATGCCCAGGCCTTGTGCGGAATCCGGAATCGGTGCCGGCACAAAGGTTTCCTTGCCGGGCTGGGCCTGGGTCAGCCATTCTTCCATGGCCGCGGCAACCAGCGCGGTTTCTTCGGCTCTGGCCACATGGCGGCCCAGAATGGAGAAACAGGCATCCCCGATATCTCTGAGCCGTGTCACGCCCAGTTCTTTCTGACCCGTGGCGGACAGCTCCGGGTTCGTGGCCCACATTCTGGCCAAAGGTCCCCCTTCATGGGGTTTGCCGTTGTACCGGGGGGCTTTGATGAAACTGTAAGCACCGGGTTTGTTGGGATTGGGCAGCGTCTTGCCTTCTGTGGGATTGAGCCCGGTGGTGGAATCCTCGAACCAGGAGTATTTCACATATTCCTTGATCATGGCCGGATCCACGGCATAGTCTTTGCCATCCGTGTAAACCCCGGGTTTCAGCAGGGTGTTGCCTTTGTTATCCAGGGGGAAAACGCCCCAGGAAACCAGGTTCTTGTGACCCACACCGGTTTTAAGCAGATCCCCGTAAGGGCCGGCCAGCAGGTACACGATGGGCACATATTTTTCCAGAATAAACTGTCTGACTTTTTTGAATCGTTCCGCATAAGCGTTCAGGGCTTCCCGGGTGGGGATTTCCGTTGAACCGCCCACCACGATTCCCTGGACATGGGGCATTTTACCGCCTAAAAGCGCCACCATTTCATGGCAGATTTTGCGGATTTCCAGGGCTTCGAGGTACTGACCCACAGCCACGTCATTGAGTTCTTTGGGCAGCCGCATGTCGTTGTTGGCATATCTGGGAATAAAAGGGGCCGTGTCCGGACCGTTGCAATAGTCCAAAGCGGCCAGGTGATAGAAATGCAGAATATGGGACTGCAGAAAGTTGGCGCCCAGAATCAGGTTTCTGGCGATACGGCCATTGTCCGTGAGTTCCACGCCGAATGCATCATCTAAGGCCAAAGCCGATGCCGTGGCATGGGCCGTGGGGCACACCCCGCAGATCCGCTGGGTGATCTGGGTGGCGTCCCTGGGATCTCTGCCGTACAGAATCTGTTCAAATCCCCGATACATGCCGCCGGTGATGTGGGCATCCACGACTTTTCCTCCGGCAACCTCCACTTCTGCTTTTAAATGACCTTCGATCCGGGTGACCGGATCGATGCCGATTTTTATTTTTTTACCGGTCTGAGCCGGTTCGGCCTGCGGTTGACAGCCTGCCATAATTAGACCTCCTTGAAATTGTCTGATTCGTTAATAGGCGGGTTCATAAAATGGGGACATGGCATCCGGAAAACCGGCTTCAACACACCCGATACACACGGCATTGTTCACACACCAGTTCAAACCGGAGTTCCATTTCCGCTGGTAGCAGTCAGCATAGGTGTCCGGGCCTTTGCATCCGAGATCCATGCGGCATCCTTTGGGATCTGAGAGTGTGGCAGCCATGAACGCGGCATCATAATCGTCAAGATGGGGGCAGTTGTCATGAATGTTTTCACCAAAGAACAGGGTGGGGCGGCCGTCATAATCCAGTTCCGGTATCCCTGCGTTGAGCAGATGGACAATGGATCCTACGATCCAGTCCGGATGGGGCGGGCACCCCGGAATGTTTACAACGGGTGTGGTGATGTCTTTTGATTTAAAAAAGTCTCTGACACCCGTGGCGCCGGTGACGTTCCCTTTGGCGGCCGGGATACCGCCGAAAGCGGCACAGGTGCCGACGGCCAGAACGGAACCGGCCATGGGAGCGAGTTCCTGAACCATGTCCACCATGGTGATTTCCCTGTGGCCGATTTCTCCTAAAATACAATACTTGCCGTCTGCAGCCACGGGGATGGCCCCTTCAATGACCAGAGAGAACCGGCCTTTGTATTCATTGGCCACTTCATACACATGGTTCATGGCCGTTTCCCCTTCACATTCACTGACAGTGGGGTGGAACTGAAGGCTGATCACCTTGAGCAGTACATCGGCAATGGATGGATCCACACTGTTGAGAAGAGATACGGAACATCCGGTGCATCCCTGTCCCTGGATCCACAGAACGGGATGACGTTCCAGCCCCTTTTCCAGGGCCTGGATCAACGCCGGGTTGAACACCTGGGAAATACCGATACCAGCGGCAGTTCCTGTCAGGGTTTTCAGAAAGTTCCGTCGGGAAATTCCTGCTAGTTTGGGTTGCGCATCCGGCAACGACTGTTTGTCTTTCACGGGCACCTCCTTGATGCGGTTAAAACGATTTGTCTTATGCTGATGGTTAATGACGGCCTATCATATAAGAAAACTATCGTTATGACGGTCTATCATCAGTGAAAGCTATAATGATCAAAACCGCTTGTCAACAATAAAAAAGGCAGGCATATAATTAAAACAGACCGGTTCAAAAACTTAAGTTAATATTTGGAATGGGCAGCAATTTTTTTTCAGGCCCCAGACATACCAGATCCAGGCTGCACGTGACGGCCGGGCGCTTTTTTCCGGGGCGCCAGGCCTCATGAAAAAAAACCAGTCGATACTCTCCCTGTTTTTCCCATCGGGTCCTGATTTCCAGAAGATCCCCGAAAACAGCGCCGTCATGAAATTTCAGTTCGGTTTTGTAGACCGCAAATCCAATGCCTTTGTTGTGCCACATATCGGATAGCGTGTCGATTCCGATGATGTCTTCTCTGGCCCGTTCAAAAAATTTCAGATAATTGGCATGATAGACCACACCGGAATGGTCGGTGTCTTCATAATAGACCTGGGCATGAAATATATGGGGCGTCGGCATCATCATGTGTCAATGAGATATAAACCGGAGAGAAAAAAAAATCAAGCGCATGAAAAAAAGGCATCCGGCATCCATGAAAACCGTGAATTGCTCCTTTTTGGGTTGTCATGGGGAAAAACAATATTATAGTATAAGTCATTGACAATTGAAAAAATCCCAAATTACACAGCCGAGGTGATCTATGACCGATGATAACAGACCCATTACCCCTGAGATTGTGAACAGTGACGGGGAAGAGACTGAAAACACGGAAAAAGAACAGAATGCCGGCGGAGGCCAGCTCGTCCGGCAGAGTCACAAGCCGGATATCCTGTACCTGGTGCCCATCACGGGCAGACCGCACCTGCCGGCCCAGGTCCAGCCGCTGGTGGTGAGCAAAAAACGGTGGGAACCCACCCTGGTCAAGGCGGTCAATGAATCCCATAACCTGCTGGGTTTGAGTTATTTTTCCGAAGTCAAAGGCAAATATGTGTACAAGGAAGATTTTCCTGAAGTGGGATGTGTGGTCCGGATTCTGAACATGGTGGAGGTGGACGGCAATATCCAGTTCATCGCCCAGGGCCTGGAGCGGTTCAAAATCAAGAAATTTTTGTCGGACAAGCCCCCGTTTGTGGCCCAGGTGGAATATTTCAAACCCCTGGAAGAAGATGAGGACAAGCTCAAAGCCTATGCCATTTCCATCATCAGTTCCATCAAGCAGCTGTTGTCTCTCAATCCCTTGTATTCAGAAGAACTCAAGCAGTATCTGGGCCGGTTCAGTCCGGATCAGCCCTCTCCGTTGACCGATTTTGCCGCCGGTATCACCACGGCGTCCGGGGATGTGCTTCAGGAGGTCCTGGAAACCGAATCTGTGATCGAACGCATGAAACATGTGCTCATGCTGTTGCAGAAAGAAATAGAGATCGCCAAGCTTCAGACCCAGATCCGCAAAGATCTCAACACCCAGGTGGATGAAAACAAGCGTAAATTCTTTCTCAAAGAACAGCTGAAAGCCATTCAAAAGGAGCTGGGCATCCAGAAAGATGACAAAACATCGGATGTGGACCGGTTCAAGGAACGGTTTGCCGAACTGGATCCGCCGGAACATGTGGTCAAGCGGTTTGACGAAGAGATTGAAAAACTGTCGGTCCTGGAAACCGGATCATCCGAATACGGGGTGACAAGAAATTACCTGGACTGGATCACCTCGTTTCCCTGGGGCGTGTATTCAAAAGACAATATTGACATTGATCGGGCGGAAAAGGTGCTGGACCGGGATCATGCCGGGCTGGCCGATGTCAAGGAGCGGATTATCGAATTTTTTGCCGCAGGCGTCTATAAAAAAGATGTGTCCGGCTCCATTATTTTGTTTGTGGGGCCGCCCGGCGTGGGCAAAACCTCCATCGGCAAATCCATTGCCGAGGCGTTGGGCAGAAAATTTTACCGGTTCAGCCTGGGCGGCATGCGGGATGAGGCCGAGATCAAGGGCCACCGCAGAACCTATGTGGGGGCCATGCCCGGCAAGATGGTCCAGGCCCTGAAAGACTCCAAAGTGGCCAATCCCGTGATCATGCTCGATGAGGTGGACAAAATCGGGGCCTCTTACCAGGGAGATCCGGCATCCGCGCTTCTGGAGGTGCTGGACCCGGAACAGAACGCCGAGTTTTTAGATCATTACCTGGATCTGCGTATGGACTTGTCCAAGGTGTTGTTCATCTGTACGGCCAACACCCTGGATACCATTCCCAGTCCGCTGCTGGACCGCATGGACCGCATCAATCTGTCCGGGTATATTACTGAAGAAAAAATAGAGATCGCCAGAAAACATCTGTGGCCCAAACTGCTCAAGCGTAACAAGGTGGCGGCCACCACCATCACCATCACGGATCCCACCATCCGGCATCTGGTTGAAGGCTATGCCAGGGAGGCCGGGGTGAGGGGGCTGGAAAAACAGCTCAACAAGATTATCCGCAAGAGCATTGTCACCATTCTCAAGGAAAAGAAAAAACGGATCCGGGTGACCATTAAATCCCTGGAAGAATATTTGGGGCCCCCCGTGTTCAGAAAGGAAGAACAGATGAAGGGGGTGGGCATTGCCACGGGCCTGGCCTGGACCGCTCTGGGCGGAGTGACTCTGCCCATTGAGGCGGTCAAGGTGCACAACAAGGGATCGGGCATCAAACTGACGGGAAAGCTGGGGGATGTGATGCAGGAGTCCGCCACCATTGCCCTGTCTTATGTGCGGGCCAATCCCAAGTTGTTCGGGATCGACCCGGAATATTTTGATGACGCGTTCATTCACCTGCATGTGCCCGAAGGCGCCACCCCCAAGGATGGGCCCAGTGCCGGGATCACCATTACCACGGCGTTGGTTTCTCTGGCCAGAGGTCAGGAGATTCCCCGTCCGCTGGCCATGACCGGTGAGATCACTTTGACCGGCAAGGTGCTGCCCGTGGGCGGGATCAAGGAAAAAATCATTGCAGCCCGGCGGTCCGGTATCCATGAGATCATTCTGCCTGAAGGGGTCAGCAGTGAATTTGAAAAACTGCCGGACCACATCAAGGAAGGGATCGATTTTTCCTTTGTAAAAGTTTACCGTGACGTGTTCAGGCGGGTGTTTGAAAAGTCCTGATTATTTGATTTTTTTTAACCACGAAGAACACGAAGATCACGAAGGAAGGACTTCTTCGTGGTCTTCGTGGTTAAACAGGCTGACGACTGTCAATTCTCAGATCAGGGCACGGATCCGTTCCCATCCTTCTTCAGGGATCTGGGCCCCGATCACCTGGCAGACTTCGTATCCGCAGGCAGATGCCAGCTGCCCGCTTTTTTCAATGGAAAATCCATTGGCAATACCGAAAAGAAACCCGGCAGCCCACAAATCACCGGCACCCGTGGTGTCTTTGGCCTCTTTCCCGGTCCTGGCATCGATCCGGGTGGTGGTGTTGTTAAATGAAATCAGGCTGCCCCGTTTTCCCAGTTTCAACACCCCGTAAGTGACATGGGCCGATAACGCCTGGAGCGCGTTTTTCTCGTCCGCGTAACCGGTAAAGGCTTCGGCTTCGTCCTCATTGGCAATCAGAATATCCACATGGTCTTTGATCAGGTCATCCAGGATTTCCCGGCTGGCATGGACCACTTCAAAACTGGCCAGATCCAGAGCGATCATGGCGCCGGCTTTTTTGGCTGCATGGACCGCCGCCATCATGAGTTCCGGATTGAACAGCAGATATCCTTCGATCATGGTGATGGCTGTATCCGCAAACAGCGATGCCGTGATCCGGTGGGGTTCCAGTTCCGTGGAAGCGCCTAAATAGGTGAACATGGACCGCTGGGCATCCGGGGTGATCACGGAGATCACGCTGCCTGTGGGAGACGGGGACAGGGTCAGTTCGGGCTCCACCCGGGCGGAACGTAATGCATCTTCAAACAGGGTGCCGAAGTTGTCATCTCCCCGGCGGCCGATAAACCGGGCTGTGCCTCCCAGCCGGCCGATCCCGATAATCGTGTTGCAGGCGGCCCCGCCCGGCACAATGGCCGGGGTTTTGTCGGTTTTGGCCAGAATGGTTTTGATATCAGCGGATTCCACCAGGGTCATGCCGCCTTTTTCTTTGCCCAGGTGTTTTAAAAAATCATCGGATTCATTGATCAGTATATCCACCAATGCGGATCCGATGCCGGTGATGCGTTTGCTGTATGGCTGGGTTGTCATATTTTTCTCCTCAGGTGTTTAAAAAATTGGCAGGTTGATACAGAGCATAGAAAATTGCGGCCAGGAATTCAAGGAGTTTTTATGTTCCCAGCAAAATATGAACATATATTGATATATTCCTGGATAACTATTGACAAATGCGTTTCGGTTCGGTATAAAAGGATTTCAATCATCACATTTGTGGATTAACCCATGACACAGTTTGTCCAATAATTTTTAACAAGGAGCGAAATATGTCAGACAACAAATCATATCTGTTTACATCTGAGTCCGTGACTGAAGGTCATCCCGATAAAGTGGCCGATGCCATATCCGACGGTATTCTGGATGCTATCATGGCGGAAGACAAGCATTGCCGGGTGGCCTGTGAAACTCTGGTCACCACCGGCCTGGCCATGGTGGCCGGCGAAATCACCACGGACTGTTACGTGGATATTCCGGAAGTGGTTCGAAGCACCATCCGGGAAATCGGATACAACTCTTCCACCATGGGATTTGACTGGAAAACCTGCTCCGTTGTGACCAGTATCGATCAGCAGTCCGTGGACATTGCCCAGGGTGTGGATGAAGGCGCGGGCCTGTATAAAGAACAGGGTGCCGGGGATCAGGGCATCATGTTTGGTTTTGCCACCAATGAGACGGAAGAGCTCATGCCCATGCCGATTTTATATGCCCATAAACTGACCAAACGGCTCACCCAGGTCCGGAAAAACGGGGCCCTGGATTTTCTGCGGCCCGACGGCAAATCTCAGGTTACCATTGAATATAAAAACGGCAAACCCCAGCGGGTGGATGCCGTGGTGGTCTCCACCCAGCATAACAATGACGTCACTTATGAAGAATTGAAAGATGCCGTGATCAAGGAAGTGATCCGGAAAATTATCCCCAAAGAGATGATGGACGGAGATACCCGGTTTTTTGTCAATCCCACGGGCCGGTTCGTCATCGGCGGACCCATGGGAGACTGCGGGCTCACGGGACGTAAAATTATCGTGGATACCTATGGGGGCCAGGGCAGCCATGGGGGCGGATGTTTTTCCGGAAAAGATCCCTCCAAAGTGGATAGAAGTGCCTCCTACATGGGACGGTATGTGGCCAAAAATCTGGTGGCATCCGGCATTGCCGACAAATGTGAAATCCAGGTGGCCTATGCCATCGGTGTGGCCCAACCCGTCTCATTGATGGTGGATTTCATGGGGACCGGAAAAATTCCTGAATCAAAAGCCGTGGACATTGTCAAAGAGGTGTTTGATTTAAGACCGTCCGCCATTATTGAAACCCTGGATCTGTTACGTCCCATTTACCGGAAAACAGCGGCTTATGGACATTTCGGCCGCCATGATCCTGATTTTTACTGGGAAAGAACCGACAAAGCCGATCAGATCAAAGAACTGGCCGGCATTTAATTTACGATCTGATCACAAGCTGGTTCGGGATCCGGTCCACACCGGATCCCGGCACCTTATCTTTTTCAAAACCATGCAGATGATCGTCGAACATTCGCAATACACACACAAAAAAAGAGGAGTTTTACAACATATGTTACAGCAAGCCAAATCCCCATCTTATATTGATCTTGATCATTCATTGAAATACAAGGTCAAAGATATCAACCTGGCCGAAGAAGGCATCCTGGACATGCAATTGTCTGAAAAAGAGATGCCGGGCCTGATGGCCATCCGGGAAAAATACGGCCCTGAAAAACCGTTCAAGGGCCTGAAAATCATGGGCAGTCTTCATATGACCATCCAGACGGCCATGCTCATCGACACCCTGTATGAACTGGGAGCCGACATCCGGTGGGCATCCTGCAATATTTTTTCCACCCAGGACCATGCGGCCGCCGCCATTGCCAAAAAAGGAACGGCCGCCGTGTTTGCCTGGAAGGGCGAAACCCTGGAAGAGTTCTGGTGGTGCACGGAACAGGCCCTGCTCTGGCCGGATGGTTCCGGCCCGGACCTGATTGTGGATGACGGCGGGGACGCCACCTTGTTTGTCCATCAGGGCGTGAAAGTGGAGAAAGACCCGTCCATTCTGGAACAGCCCACCCACAGCCAGGATGAACGCTGTCTTCTGGACCGGTTGAAAGTCTCCCATGCCAAGGATCCGGAAAAATGGACCAAGATCGCCGACAAGATCCGCGGGGTGTCTGAAGAAACCACCACGGGTGTTCATCGTCTGTACCATCTGGCCGCTAAAAATGAACTGCTGTTTCCGGCCATCAATGTCAATGATTCGGTGACCAAGTCCAAGTTCGACAACCTGTACGGGTGCCGGGAATCCCTGGCCGACGGTATCAAGCGGGCCACGGATGTGATGCTGGCCGGTAAAACGGTTGTGATCGCGGGTTATGGAGACGTGGGCAAGGGATGTGCTGATTCCATGAAAGGATACGGCGCCATTGTTCTGGTCACGGAAATCGATCCTATCTGCGCGTTGCAGGCCGCCATGGAAGGATTTGAAGTGGTGACCATGGAAGAAGCCGCCACCCGGGGGGATGTGTTTGTCACGGCCACGGGAAATTACCATGTCATCCGGGGCGAACATATCGCTGAAATGAAGGATGAGGCCATTATCTGCAATATCGGTCATTTTGACAATGAAATTGAAATGGCATATCTCACAGACAACCCCAGGGCCGAACGCATCAAAATCAAACCCCAGGTGGACAAATGGGTTCTGGAGTCCGGACGTTCCGTGATTGTGCTGGCTGAAGGCCGGCTGGTGAATCTGGGATGCGCCACCGGACACCCCAGTTTTGTGATGAGCAACAGTTTCTCCAACCAGACCCTGGCCCAGATCAAACTGGCGTCTGAAAAACTGGAGAAAAAAGTGTATACACTGCCCAAGGAACTGGATGAGGAAGTGGCCCGGCTGCATTTGAAGAACCTGTCCGTGAAACTGACCGAATTGACCCAGGAACAGGCGGATTATTTAGGTGTTCCCGTTAACGGGCCTTATAAATCCGATCTTTACCGGTATTAATAATCTGACAGATCATTTTTAAGTTCACGCATGCCGCTGGTATGCATGACATATGATGGATACACAGCCCGGCTGCCGGAAATTTTTTTCCGGCAGCCGGGTTTGTCATTTTCAGTCATCCTTTTTCTGGTCCCAGAATTCACGGCTTTCTTTTAAAATATCATCGATGTCATCATCTAAAATGTCATCCTCGTCCAGATCGTCCTCGTCCAGATCGTCCAGTTCGGCTTCCGGTTCACCTGAAAGCGTGGGTTCCGCCAGATCGTCGTCATCCGGCAGAAGTGCCAGATCATCTTCATCGTCATTTAAATCATCCATGGTTTTTTGTTCAGACGCGGAAGAGGCAGGCATGGTTTCATCGGATTTCGAGGTATCAGGGATGAAATTGCCCTGCCGGTCAAACAAAAGGCTGCCGCTTAATTTGAGATCAAAATCCAGCTGAAAGGCGATCTGGTTGTTGTGCACCACGATCTGCCCTCCTTTGGATGCAAATGAGGTTTCAGCCATGCGATCCATGAGAATTTTCTTGACAGTCTCTAAATCCAGATGTTTTTGTACCGCTGCAATGAGGTTTTTTTCTCCGGTTTGAATGGTTCCGGGGTCGGTGATTTTCATGGCAATATTTCCTTAAATGGGTTAAAGGGCCGGTTACGACATTCTCATAAGGATCATGACAATCCGACCCACGATTTTATAAACGTCCTTTTTTGACAATGGCCACCAGAAGCCAGATCCCCATGATCCCGGCCGCCAGAAATCCGGCGATGCCGATGACCGATACCCCGAACAACATGGGCGGGACATCGGAATTGATGACAATGGCGGATCCTAAAATCAACGCCGCAATAATAATGGAAAACGAGATGCGGTTGCTGGTCTGGTCCTGATGGACGATCAGTTTGTCCAGCCCTTGAATGTCAATGAGAAGTTTCATTTTTCCCTGGCGGACCAGTCGCAATATTTCCAGGGTATCTGTGGGTAGATGCTGAATCAGTTTATAGGATTCCCTGGCAAGTTCCATCATCTCTTCAGCCAGTTTTGACGGCGAAAACTTTAAAAACCGGGCCGTGGTGACATAGGGCGCGGCATGCCCCAGCATATTGAAATCCGGGTCCAGTTTCCGGGCCACGTTTTCAACGGAAACAAATGCTTTCATCATCAAAAACAGATCCGGCGGAATTCTCAGGCTGTGGAGGGTACAAAGCCCGATGAACTGGTTGACCATTCGACTGGTTTTGATGTCTTTCAAGGATTTGGTCAGATGAACCGATATAAACAGGGCCACGTCTTTTTCCAGCCGGATCATATCAGGGTGGGTTTCATAGTCGCACAGGTCGCATAAGACACGGGCCGCCCGCCTGGCATTGTGTGTGGCAACCGCGTGAATGATATCCACAAACAGTTCCCGGGTGCTTATGTCCAGAAAACCGGTCATGCCGAAATCCACGGGACATATCCGGTTGTTTTCCATGATAAAGATATTTCCCGGGTGGGGGTCGGCATGGAAAAATCCATGCTCAAACACCTGTTTCATGATGAAATCCGCGCCCCGCCGGGTAATGCGTTTCCGGTCCAGACCGGCCCGGTCAATGGCATCGATATCACTGGCCTTGATACCGTTGATGAACTCCATGGCCAGCACCCGTTCAGAAGATACTGATGGGAAGACTCCGGGTATGTGGATGGTTTTGTCATGGCGGAACTGGCGGGCCATCTGTTCCATGCTGGCGGCCTCGATGGTATAATCCAGTTCTTTTTCCATGGTTTTGGCAAATTCTTCCACAATTTTCACGGGCCGGTAAAACGCCACTTCTTGGATGTTTCTTTCCATGATGCCGGCCAGATGATGGATGATCTCCAGGTCGGCTTCAATGATTTTTCTGATGCCCGGGCGCTGGATTTTGACGGCCAGCCGGTCCTCACCCGTGACCGATGCCCGGTGCACCTGACCGATGGATGCACAGGCAAACGGGATTTCATCCATGGAATGAAACACCGCATCCCATGGTTTGCCGAATTCCGCGGCAATGGTTTCTTTGACCTGATCAAATCCAAAGGCAGGGATCTCATCCTGGAGTTTGGACAGCTCATTGACCAGGTCCATGGGAATTAAATCCGGCCGGGAGGACAACACCTGCCCCATTTTGACAAATGTGGGACCCAGCTCCTCTAAAGCCATGCGGATCCGCTGATTCCGGGACAGTTTTTCCACCCGTTCATGGGGGTGGTAAAACGGAATCAGTTTCAGGCCGGATTCAATGTACCGGTCAATGTCCAGGGCACCCAGGATGTTGTCGAAACCATACTTGAGAATGATGCCGATGATCTGCCGGTACCGGATCAGATTCCGGTACCGTTTTCCCACGGTACCTATTTTTTTGATGCTGAGCATGAAAACACGGTATCAGTCTCTGGCTTCTATTTTTTTGACCAGATCGTCAATTCGGGTATTCAGATCCCGGATGTCAGCCCGGGTGGGAAGATCCAGCCGTTTGAGTATTTTTTCCACGGTTTCTTCCATGCGCCGGTCCAGTTTCACTCTGGCATCCTCGTATCGATGCTGGCATTCTTCCAGAAACTCTTTGGCTTCCGCCTGGCTCATCTGGGTGGATTTGGCCAGTTCTTCGGCCAGTTCTTTGATCTCGGATTTGGAACGCAGGGCCATGCCCACGCCGGTGAGCAGACTTTTTTTAACATATTCAAACATGATTTTTCTCCTGTTATTTGGATCCAAAAGACAGATCCTGGATATGTTCCACACAAGGATCTCCATCCAGAATCGCATCCATTTTACCATAGGTGGCCGGCAACAGTGTATGAATAAAAAACCGGGCCGTTTCCATTTGTCCGGCATAAAACGCGGCGTCTTTGTTTTTTCCCGCTGTCCGGGCCACTGCATTTCTGTCCAGGGTGCCGGTTTTTTTGGCCAGTTTGGGGGCCGCAACCCCGGCCCGCCATAAAAGCATCCAGGCAAAGGTGACATCTCCGGTCACTTCCAGAAACGGGTGGGCAAAGGCATAGGCATTCAATACCTTTTCCGACCGGGACCGGGCATTGATCTCTTTGGCCAGTGCCTCCAGCCGGGACACGGCATGGGACACTTTTGTGCTCAGATCCTGAACCCCTTCCGTGTCTTTGAATTGTTCAATGGTCTGTTTCATGCGGTCAATGAAATACTGAAACGCTTTTCCGCCGTTCATGGACAGTTTTCTGCCTAACAGATCCATGGCCTGGATCCCGTTGGTGCCCTCATAGATCATGAAAATCCGTGCATCCCGCATGAGCTGCTCCACGGGATATTCGCTGATATACCCGTATCCGCCGTAGATCTGGACCCCGTGGGAGCAGACCTCCAGGGCCTTGTCCGTGACATAGCCCTTGACAATGGGGGTGAGCACCTCCACCATGGCGGCGGTGTCGGCTTTGACCTGGGCATCGTCCGTGGTGTGAACCACATCGTTGCACCAGGCGTAATAATAGTGCAAAGACCGCATGCCTTCAGTACAGGCCTTCATGTTGAGCAGCTGCCGTTTGACATCCGGATGCTGGATAATGGGAACGTTTTTGGCTTCCGGGTCTTTGCCGGCCGTCAGATGCCGCCCCTGGATTCTTGTTCTGGCATAGTCCAGGGCATACATGTAAGACGCGGAAGCCACGGCAAATCCCTGGAGCCCCACAAAGGCCCGGGCTTCGTTCATCATCTTGAACATGGCCGGCATGCCTTTGTTCTCTTGCCCCAGCAACGTGCCGATACACGGGCCTTTATCGCCTAAAGACAAGGATGCCGTGGCATTGCCGTGAATTCCCATTTTCTTTTCCAGGCCCGTGCACACCACGTTGTTGAACTCCCCCAAAGAACCGTCATCATTCACCCGATATTTGGGCACCAGAAACAAAGAGATGCCTCTGGTGCCGGCCGGTGTCCCCGGGATCCTTGCCAGGACCGGATGAATAATGTTGTCGCACAGATCATGTTCTCCGGCGGAGATGAAAATCTTGGCTCCTTTGATGGAATAGGTGCCGTCCGGATTTTTTTCCGCCGTGGTGGTCAGGGCCCCGACATCAGATCCTGCTTCAGGCTCGGTGAGCAGCATGGTGCCGCCCCAGACGCCTGCAAACATTTTTTTCATGTACAGCCGTTTCTGGGTCTCATCCCCGAATGCTTCCACCAGTTTGGCAGCCCCGTGGGTCATGCCGTAATACAGCATAAAAGCGGAATTGGCCCCCACCATATATTCCAGGGCTGCCGTGCCCACGGTTTTCGGCATGCCCTGTCCCCCCACATCCGGGTCATCACACATGGCCAGCCATTCGCCTTCACAGAAAAGCCGCCAGGCCCGTTTAAAGGATTCAGGTGCTGTGACCTTGCCGTTTTCCAAAATACAGCCCTGCTCGTCTCCCTCCTTAAAGGTGGGCAGAATCTCTTTTATCGCCAGGTTTCGGGCTTCGGAAACAATCAGATCAACGGTTTTTTTATTGAATTCAGCAAAGATTTCATGATCCACCTGTCCGATCTGTTCGTGGAGGACAAAATCAACATCTCTGCGGTCAGCGATCAATTGTGCCATGTGAACATGCTCCCTTTTCATGGGTGTTTATAGTTTAACCGGTCTGTCTGCCTTCTTTCATTAGGCAAAAACCAGGGGGTTGTCAACGGGTGCCGGGAAAAAAAAGATTGATTTATTGATGGATTCATAAGATGGTATGCAATCATATGGATGATTGTCAAAAATGCGGTGGCGGATAGAAGAATAAAGCAGGAGAGCCATGATTGTTAGGTGCTGGGGTTCCCGGGGATCGATAGCGGTATCAGGCAGGCAGTATGTTGCCTATGGTGGAGATACCACCTGCCTTCAGATCACAGCCGGATCCGGCGAGACCGTGATTGTCGATGCCGGAACCGGAATCCGGCGCTTGGGTAATTTTCTTCTGGAAAAAAATATCACCCGGTATTTTATGCTGCAAACCCATTGCCACTGGGATCATCTGCTGGGGTTTCCGTTTTTTAAACCCTTGCTTCACAGGCAAAATCAGCTGATTATTCAGAACCGGGCCTTTGGCCGGGCCACCTTAAAAGATGTTTTCGAGCAAATGATGTCACCGCCTTTTTTTCCGATCCGGCTGTCAGAGCTGCAAGCGGATATTCAATTTGATTCGGGGCTCAACGATAGTTTCAACATCGGGTCGCTGCAGATCGATACCATTCCCAACAGTCATTCCGCCGGCACGCTTGGATACCGGTTCAAAGAAAACGGCAGTACGTTTGTGTTTTTAACGGACAATGAGCTGGGATTCGATCATCCCCAGAGCCGGGGAGTGGATGCGTACCGACAGTTTTCCATGAATGCGGATGTGCTGATTCACGATGCGGAATACACTCAGGATGAGTATCGGCGCCGCAAAGGCTGGGGACATTCTTCCATTCCCCATGTGCTGGATCTGGCATTGAAAGCCGGCGTTGGTCAGCTGGGACTCACGCATCTGAACCAGGATCGCACGGATATGGAAATGGATGCCATTGTCAAAGAGGGCAACCGGTTTTTTTCATCCAGAAACAGTCAAACCCGGTGCTTCGGGGTGGCCTGCGATCTTGAAATTGTCCTTTGAATCAACAGATCCAGACCGGGAAAACATGCCTTCACAAAAAAGATGGCAAACCGCTGTCAAGGCATTTTGTCATCCCCGGGTGATTACCATGCTTTTTTTCGGCTTTTCCGCCGGCATGCCCCTTTTATTGATTTTTTCCTCTTTGTCTTTGTGGCTCAGGGAGGCCGGCGTGGAACGGTCGGCAGTTACCTTTTTTTCCTGGGCCGCATTGGGATATTCATTCAAGTTTGTGTGGGCCCCTCTGGTGGACCAGATGCCCATTCCCTGGCTCACCCGGAAACTGGGCCGCAGACGAAGCTGGATTCTGGCGGCCCAGACGGGAATTGCCGCAGCCATTGTGTGGATGGCATGTACCGATCCGGCCGCCGGGCAGCATCCCCTGGTTTTCATGGCCCTGGCCGCCGTGATGCTGGGGTTTTCTTCGGCGACCCAGGATATCGTCATCGATGCCTATCGCATTGAATCCGCGTCTGTGGATCTTCAGGCCATGATGGCTTCGGCGTATATCGGTGGATACCGCATCGGCATGCTTGTGGCCGGGGCCGGGGCCCTGGTTCTGGCGGAGTGGTTCGGCTCCACCAAAGGCGGGTACCGGTTTGAAGCCTGGCAGGCCACCTATCTCATCATGGCCGGGATGATGGCCGTGGGCATGACCACGGCTCTGGTCATTGATGAACCGGCATCGGAATACAATCCGGCGGACGCATATGGAGCCAAAACCTATCTGGCCGGTCTGGCCTTGTTCGGCGTAGCAGTGGCTGCGTTCGGACTGGTGTTTTATGCATCCGGCATATTTCTTGAGGATATCAGAATTCAGTTGGGACAATGGATGAACAATGCGACCCTGGGCGGGTTCATGGTGGAATGTGTCCGCCTGGGCGCAGGCATTCTGGCGGCGGTTCTGGTGGGCCGGCTGGGGCTGTTCTTCCGTCTGGTCAATAAAAAAATGGTGACTGACAGTTATGTGGCGCCGGTGCTGGATTTTTTCAGCCGGTACCGGCTGATGCTGGCCTGGCTGATACTGGCTTTGATCGGGTTGTATCGAATTTCCGATATCGTGCTGGGTGTGATATCCAATGTGTTTTACCAGGATCTGGGATTTTCAAAATCGCAGATCGCCAGCGTGGTGAAAACCTTCGGCCTTTTCATGACCATTGCCGGGGGATTTGCCGGAGGACTGCTGTCCATTCGATTCGGGGTGATCCGGATCCTGTTTCTGGGGGCTTTGCTGGCGTCGGCCACCAACCTGCTGTTCATGGTGCTGGCTTTTTACGGGCACAACCTGTTTCTTTTGTATGTGGTGATCGCGGCGGACAACCTGGCGGCCGGGCTGGCGTCGGCCGCATTTGTCGCGTTTCTGTCCAGCCTGACCAGCATTCGTTTCACCGCGGTTCAATATGCGGTGTTCAGTTCTTTGATGACCCTGGTTCCCAAACTGTTCGGCGGGTATTCCGGCACCATGGTGGATACGATGGGATATCCGGCCTTCTTTTTTATCACCTTTCTGATGGGACTGCCGGTTTTGATCCTGGTGGGGTATTGCAGCCGGCATCTGGACGTGGCAAAATAAATAATTGTTGACAAAAAAAGTCCTTTTTTTTACTTAGAAGCGGGGAAAGATACATGCACGACTGAGGCGAAATCTTAAGGTAGGAGGTTTGTGATGACGCAAAAGGTGACACCGAGCAGTGACCTTGTCGGCTCTGTCATGGTTCTGGGTGGCGGGATTGCAGGTATGCAGTCCGCCATTGATCTGGCCAATTCCGGCTATTATGTCTATCTGGTTGAAAAATCCTATGCCATCGGGGGGATGATGGCTCAGTTGGACAAGACGTTTCCAACCAACGACTGTACGATGTGAGTGATTTCACCCAAACTGGTCGAGGTCGGCCGGCATCTGAACATTGAACTATTGACGAATACCGAATTGCTTGAACTGGAAGGAGAACAGGGGAATTTCACGGCCAGAATCAGGGAAAATCCGCGATTTGTAGATATTTCCAAATGCACATCCTGCGGCGAATGTACCAAAGTCTGTCCTGTCGATGTGTCCAGTGAACATAACCAGGGCCTGAACAATCGTAAAGCCATTTTTAAACAATATGAACAAGCCATTCCCGGGGCGTACGGCATTTCCAAGCGGTCGGTGGCTCCGTGTAAAGCGACCTGTCCGGCCCATGTGTCCATTCAGGGATTTATCGCCCTGATGCAGCAGGGTAAATATGCGGAAGCGCTGAAGCTGTTTAAACAGGAACACCCGTTTCCCGGATCCTGCGGCCGGGTCTGTCACCATCCCTGCGAATCCGTGTGTACCAGAGGCGATGCGGATCAGCCCCTGGCCATCCAGTACCTGCACCGGTTTCTGGCGGATCTGGATTTTGAAGAAGCATCACCCTGGGTCCCTGAAGTCGGTGAAAAACGCGAAGAAAAAATCGCCATTATCGGTTCCGGCCCGGCCGGCCTGACGGCAGCATATTACCTGGCCCAGAAAGGCTATACCGTCACGGTGTACGAAAAACTGCCGGTAAAAGGCGGTATGATGGCCGTGGGGATTCCGGAATACCGGCTGCCCAAGGCACAACTGGAAAAAGAGATCGCCGTGATCGAAGCCTTAGGGGTGACGATCAAGACCGGCGTGGAATTCGGAAAAGACATCACCCTGGACAGCCTGAAAAAAGACGGTTTCTCCGCCGTTTTCATGGCCACGGGCCTGCATGGGTCCCGGGCTTTGGGCGTGAAGGGCGAAGATCTGAAAGGCATTCTCAAGGGCACGACATTTCTGCAGGATGCCGCATTGGGCAAGGCGGAGAAACTGACCGGAAAAACCATTGTGATCGGCGGCGGCAACGTGGCCGTGGACGTGGCGTTGACGGCCCGGCGCCTGGGAGCGGACGATGTTACCATGGTGTGTCTGGAAAAACGCGATGAAATGCCGGCCTGGGATTACGAGATTGAAGAAGCCATTGAAGAAAAAGTCAATATCGTGAACAGCAAAGGACCGATGCGGTTCTACGGCAATGACGACGGGCAGGTGACGGAAGTCGCTTTTCAGGAATGTACCTCGGTATTTGACGAAAACGGGCGGTTCAATCCTCAGTACGATGACTGTCAACTCACCTCATATGAAGTGGACAATGTGATTGTGGCCATCGGACAGATGGGGGAAACCGGGTTTGCCAAAGATCAGGGCATCTCACTGACCCGGCCCGGCGGGTATGAAGCGGACCCGGTTACGTTGCAGACCCCTGTTGACTGGGTGTTTGCCGGAGGGGATGCATTTTACGGCCCCAAGTCCGTGGTGGATGCCGTGGCTTCGGGTAAGACTGCGGCGGAAAGTATTCACCGGTTCATCAATGGGTTGGACCTGGCCGAAGGCCGGGAAAAATCCTGGGAATATGACAAACCGGAAATCACGGATGTGCCGAATATTCCGAGAATGCAGCCGGAAAAACTGCCGCCGGCCCGGCGGGAAGGCAATTTTAAAGAAGTCACCCAGGCCCTTGCCAGGGAACTCATTGATCAGGAAGCGGCCCGGTGCCTGTCCTGCGGCATCTGTTCCGAATGTTACCAGTGTGTGGAGGTCTGTCTGGCCGGGGCCGTGGAGCACGATCAGGTGCCAAAAGTCAGGGATGTCCAAGTGGGGTCGGTGATCATGACCACGGGCGCGGACACGTTTGATCCCGCAGACTTGGATGACACCTATATGTACAAACGATCCCAAAATGTCATGACCTCTCTGGAATTTGAGCGGATTCTGTCTGCGGGCGGCCCCACCATGGGGCATCTGGTGCGGCCTTCCGACGGCAAAGAACCGGAAAAGATCGCCTGGCTTCAGTGTATCGGTTCCCGGGACACCAACCGGTGCGGCAACGGGTATTGTTCGTCGGTGTGCTGCATGTATGCCATCAAAGATGCCATGATCGCCAAGGAGCATTCGGAAAAAGAGCTGGATACCGTGATATTCAATATGGATGTGCGGACATTCGGCAAAGATTATGAAAAATATTATCTCAGGGCATTGGAACAGGACGGGGTGCGGTTTGTGAAATCCCGGATCCATTCCGTGATCGAAGAGCCGGGAACCGACAACCTGATTCTGAAATACGCGGATGAACAGGGAAAGATCCATGAGGAAGTATTTGACATGGTGATCCTGTCCGTGGGGCTGGTCATCCCCAAACACAGTGTGGATCTGGCAAACCGCATCGGCGTGGCGCTCAATCCGTACAATTTCGTGGAAACGTCGACCTTTAATCCCCTGGAGACCAGCCGGCCGGGTGTGTATGTGTCCGGCACGTTTCAGGGACCCAAAGATATCGCTTCTTCCGTGACCGAAGCCTCAGGCGCGGCCTGTGCCGCCGGCCGGCATCTGGCCCCGGCCCGTCATTCATTGACGAAAACCGTGACATTGCCCACGGAACGGGATGTGCTGGGTGAAGACCCCCGGGTGGGGGTGTTTGTGTGTAAATGCGGGATCAACATTGCCGGAGTCATTGATGTGGATGATGTGGCGGCATATGCGGGGAATCTGCCCAATGTGGTGTATACCGGTGAAAATCTGTTCACCTGTTCCCAGGATACCCAGGTGTCCATCAAAGAGATCATTGACGAATACCAGCTCAACCGGGTGGTGGTGGCCTCGTGTACCCCCAAGACCCATGAGGGGATCTTCATGGACACCCTGGAGGAAGCCGGTTTGAACAAGTACCTGTTTGAAATGGCCAATATCCGGAACCAGGATTCCTGGATGCATTATCATGAACCGGAAAAAGCCACGGCCAAGGCCAAAGACCTGATCCGCATGGCGGTGGCCCGGGTCAGTATCCTGGGACCTTTGCATGACAAAAAGATCTCCATCATTGACAAGGCATTGGTCGTCGGCGGCGGTATCGCCGGGATGACTTCGGCCAAAGCTCTGGCAGACCAGGGGTTCCATGTCACGCTCCTGGAAAAGGAAGACACCCTGGGCGGTTTGGGACGGCGATTGCACCATACCATCGAGGGGGATGATATCCAGGCGTTTGTCAAGGAACTGGCGGATGCCGTGGAAACCCATGCGCATATCGATGTGCTCAAGCAGGCCCTGGTGGTGGAATTCGGCGGGTACAAAGGCAATTTCAAGACCGAAGTGCTGGTGGGGCCGGACATGAAGCAGAAAAAGATCGATCATGGCGTGATGATCGTGGCCACAGGCGGTGGCGAGTATCAGCCCACGGAATATCTGTACAATGACAGCGATGCCGTGGTGACCCAGCTGGAACTGGCGGACCGGCTGGCAGACAACACATTCGGCAATCCGGACCGGGTGATCATGATCCAGTGTGTGGGGTCCCGGAACGAGACCAATCCCAACTGTTCCCGGATCTGCTGCCAGAATGCCGTGAAAAACGCCATTGCCATCAAGGAACAAAGCCCGGACACGGATGTGTTTATTCTGTACCGGGATATGAGAACCTATTCCATGATGGAGGCGTATTACACCAAAGCCCGGAACATGGGCGTGATCTTTTCCCGGTTCAGCAAAGAGGATCCGCCCCGGGTGGAAAAATCGGCCGACGGCGGGCTCACCGTCACGTTCATGGATCATGTGCTGGGACAGTATATTGAGGCGGACGCCGATGTGGTGGCATTGTCCGCCGGGGTGATAGCCACAGATACCAAGGAGCTGTCCCATATTATCAAGGCCCAGCGCAACGCGGAAGGGTTTTTCATGGAAGCTCATGTCAAGCTCCGGCCGGTGGACGGGGGCACGGAAGGGGTGTTCATCTGCGGTACGGCCCACGGGCCCAAGCTGATCACGGAAACCGTGGCCCAGGCCATGGCTGCCGCATCCCGGGCCGCCACCTATCTGTCCCAGGAGTTTCTGACCCTGTCTGCGGTGGTGGCGGAAGTGGATCAGGATCGATGCGCTTCCTGCCTGGTCTGTGTCCGATCCTGTCCCTATCATGTGCCGGTAATGGATGAAAACGGGGTTTCGTACATCGACCCGGCCCTGTGCCAGGGTTGCGGGGTCTGCGCTTCGGAATGCCCGGCCAAGGCCATCAAGCTCAACTGGTACGAAGATGACTCATTGCTCAGCAAGGTGGAATCCCTGCTGGAGGAGGTATGATATGACAAAAGAATTTGAACCGGTCATTCTGGCGTTCTGCTGTAACTACTGAGGGTATTCCGCTGCGGACCTGGCAGGTTCCATGAGGCTGAAAATACCGACAAATTTCAGAATTATCCGGGTCCCCTGTACCGGAAAGGTTGATATCATCCACATTCTGCGTGCCTTTGAAAAAGGGGCCGACGGGGTGTATGTGGTGGGATGCATGGAGGGGGACTGTCATTTCAACGAGGGCAATTTCAGAGCGAGAAAACGGGTGGAACAGGCTGCCAAAGTTCTGGAAAAAATCGGAGTCGGCAAAGACCGGGTGAGGATGTACAACCTGTCTTCCGGTGAAGGCCCTTTGTTTGCCCAGTATTCCACGGAAATGGTCAATCGTGTCAAGGAAATGGGGCCCAGCCCCATTAGACTGGCAAAACAACGCAAGACCCAAAAGGCCGATGCTGCCTGAAAAAGAACTATTTTAACCGCCTAAGCAAGAGGTGAGCATGATAATAGCAGAGAAAAAACCCATTGAAGAGATTATCCGGGAAGTTGAGGCCTATGACCGCATTCTGGTGCTGGGATGCAATGAATGCGTCACGGTCTGTGAGGCCGGGGGTAAAAAAGAGGTGGAGGTCCTGGCATCGGTCCTTCGAATGAATTTCATGGCCCAGGATCGGGAAAAAACCATTGATGAGCGAACCCTGGAGCGTCAGTGCGATCATGAATATTTAGAGGAGATCCGGGATGTGATCGACCAGTATGATGCTGTCATATCTCTGGCCTGCGGCGTGGGGGTTCAGTTTGCTGCGGAAAAATATATGACCACACCGGTGTTGCCGGGTGTCAACACGGTCTGCTTAGGCGCCAATGAGGACCGGGGCCTGTGGACGGAACGGTGCCAGGCCTGCGGGTCGTGTGTGCTGGCCCGCACCGGCGGCATCTGCCCGGTGTCCCGGTGTGCCAAACGGGTGCTCAACGGGCCCTGCGGCGGTTCCACCAACGGCAAGTGTGAAATTTCCAAGGACACGGACTGTGCCTGGCAGCTGATCATCGACCGGCTCAAAGCCCTGGGGAAGATGGATGATTACGAAATAGTCGCCCCTGTGAAAGACTGGTCCACTGACCGGGCCGGCGGACCCAGAACCGTAACCAGGGAGGATGTGAAGATATGAGCGAATATGTGAGCGACAGCAGACTGGAGCGCGTGTTAAAGGCCGGACACCTGGGTGTGACATCCGAATGCGGGCCGCCCCGGGGCAGTGATCCGGAAGAGATCAAGAAAAAAGGGATGCTGATCAAAGATTATGTGGATGCGGTGAATGTCACGGACAACCAGACCGCCATGACAAGGATGTCCTCTCTGGCCGCCTGTGTTCATTTAAAACTGCTGGGCATTGAACCGGTGCTGCAGATGGTGACAAGAGACAGAAACCGGGTGGCCCTGCAAAGCGATATTCTGGGGGCCGCCTCGTTTGATATTTCCAACATGCTGTGTCTGTCCGGCGATCATCAGAGTTTTGGGGACTGTGCCCAGGGCCAGAATGTGCATGACTTAGATTCCATGCAGCTGGTGCAGACCGTCCGGTATATGCGGGATGAAGGCAAGTTTCTGGGCGGAGACGATATCAAGCGGCCGCCCAGACTTTTTGTGGGAGCGGCGGCCAATCCGTTTGCCGATCCGTTTGAGATCCGGGTGCCCAGGCTGGCCAAGAAAATTGCCTGTGGGGCGGAATTCATCCAGACCCAGTGCATCTACAATATCGATAAATTCAAGGAGTGGATGCGCAGGGCTTCTGACCGGGGATTGACGGAAAAGGTTTTTATCATGGCCGGCATGACGCCCATGAAGTCTGTGGGTATGGCCAAGTACATGAAAAACAAGGTGCCGGGCATGGATGTGCCCGATGAAATTATCCAGCGGCTGGCGGGCGTGGAAAAAAAGCACCAGGCCCAGGAAGGCATCCAGATCTGCGTGGAGCATATCCAGGAACTCAAGGAAGTGCCCGGAATCGCGGGGTTTCACATCATGGCCATTGAATGGGAAGAAAAAGTGCCGGAAATAGTTGAAAAAAGCGGGCTTTATCCAAGGCCTGAAGTATAGACAAATACGGACCTTTTCAGATACAATGAAAAGCCAGGGCCGGTGGATGGGATTCCGGGCCCTGGTTTTATTGCTTGTCACTGTGGATACGTTATTTTCGATATAAGGAGAGGGTATGGCAGTCGTTGTCAAATACATTGTGGTCAGGAACGGAGAGGAAAAAATGACATTTGCGACAAAAAAGGAAGCAGACGCTTATGATAAAATGCTTGATATTGCCGACAATTTGTTTGAATTCCTCGATAAATCAGAACTGAAGCTGCCTGAAGATCAGATGGAAAAAATTTCTTTGCTCCTGGCTGAGAAAAAGGATGTGGTGATGCCGATCCTGAGGGGAATCAACCCCAAAAAACAGGCATCGGCCAAACCGAAAAAACCAGCGGAAAAATCCGGAGATGCGCCCCCGGCCCCGAAACCGAAAACAGCCAAAAAATAGCGGTTCAAATTTATGAATTTCAGGGTTTTGGGTTGTAATGTTCTTTGATTTCAAAAGGTTATAATTTTTTATTTCATGAATCAGCGGGTGGGTTGCATTGAAAAGTTCAAAATTGTGAACAGGCGGGGGCCCTGTTTTTTGGCAGGTATGGATCAAAATGGACCCAGCCATGATTCCGGCCCATTGAAACGCACTGTAAAAAGGGAAGATGGCGGCAATTTTATTATATCTGCAAAAAAATATTCTGGTTGGCATGTGCATTGCATTACTCATTTACAACTAATCGCCAATTAGTTTTTTCATCTTTTTTTCCTTTTCTGAAAAGGCTGCCCCCAAAGGGCAGCCTTTTTCAGTTTTGGTGGATGTGACAGGCATCGATGCTGGATTCGATTTGATGCATGATTCGGGCAAAGGCAGCGGAATGGGGGGAGTTGAACTGATTCTGGAACGCTTCGGCAGTCATGTTTTCAGGTAGATGTTTGATATCGGGCATGAATTGATTCTCCCGGGATAGTTCCGCTGCCCGCTGCTGCATCAGCCGGGCATTGACAGGCCCTGAAACGGCAAATTCAGCCAGCCGGATCCCGGCTTCGTTGGCACTGATATCCACAAAACTGTATCCGGATTTCGTCTGTGCATCCTCCATTTCTTTGGCCATTCCCATGGACCGGGCCAGTTTGCCGGAAGCCAGTACCGTGATGGCGGCAGAGGAGAGAAAATGCTGGGCCAGATCCTCCCGGCCATACAGCACAAAGACGACATCGGGCCGGGATGATGAAACTGTATGCCGGATATCCGGAGACAGAAACCCGCCCAGATCCTGATTCATGACATAAGCCGCCATCACCTGGAGAACAGCCGTGTTTTCAGAGACCGGGTCCTGAGACAGGGCCGTATTTTCCACGGCCCGCCGGAACAACGGTTTCATAACGGCACTTAAAGATTGTTTCTTTTGCCTGAAGGATGAAGACAGTTTGACCAGATAATTGTGGTATTCAATCAGGCGTTTCTGATGTTCTGAAGAGAACAGCTGCTTTTTTGCCTCACCTGTCAGGGTTGCCAGTATCAGCGGATTCCACTGGAATTCCAGGGTTAGCCGGTCCTTATCAATGTCCAGGGTCTGTATCTGCCGGGCCACAGATATGGCGTGGGCATATCGGGGGGTGTCCATCCCCTTTGCATGGATTTGATCTGCCATCCATTGAACAATGGGGTCCGGGACCTGGATACGGCCGACCCGCAGCTGCTGAATTTTTAGTTTGCCGGGTTGCAAATGCACGGCCGCCGCCAGGTTGATCCATTTGATTGGAAAAATGTCCGACACCTGAATCGAGGCATACACCACAGCGGTTTCCGGAAACAGGTGGGCCTGAAATGCCATTTTTTCTACATCGGCAAACTGAGTCAATCCATATGTGAGCAGCAGGTTCAGATCATTTTCCGAAATCGTCAGAGATGTCAACGCCATGGATTTTTCTTGGCTGGATTTCAGTGGGGCCAGTATCTGTCTGGCCCGCTGGATATCCGCCCCGGCCACAGGCCCTGAAATCCGGATATGGGGGTGCAGATCAAAGACCATGATGACCAGACCTGCCGGAATCAGGATCACCAGCACCAGGCTGGTGATCAAAATGACCGTGAAAACGATTCTCATGGCAGAAGTTGCCGCAAATGATCGATCACTTCCTGGTTGTCAGGAAATCGTTTGGCCTTGCGTTTGGAAAAAACAGTGGTTTGACCGGCCGTGATCTCATAAATGCCGTTACTGCCGGCAACCAGTTTCGGAGTGATGTGCAGTTCTTTTTCAATGAGGTCCGCCAGACCGGCAGCCCGTGGTTCGTAGTTTCAAACGGAACAATAGGTGATTTTGATTTCCATACATACCTTCCTTTTGGATTTGGATGGGTTTTTTCCAGGTTTCACCATGGTAAAACATCAGGAATTGGTTGTGATATCGCTAAGATTATAGTAAAGGTAAATTATTTTTATTGCAATGACTGTGAAATCGTTTCAGTCAATTCATAATGAATAATTTGAAAAGGTGATTCCATGACAGATGTTATTTTTGGTTTCCTGAACAGTATCGGTTTTACCCATCCGCTTCATCCGGCGTTGACTCATATTCCCATGGGCATGGTGCTCGGCGCAGTGGTCTTTCGGCTGGTATCTTTTCTGCCCCGAATGAAAATGCTGGCAAAAACCGGATACCATTGTGTGATTCTGGCACTTGTGGGGGTTATCCCCACCATATTCACCGGCTACCTGGACTGGCAGCACCGGTTCGGGGGCGAATGGGAGTTTCTGATTGTCCTGAAAATGTTTCTGGCAGCTGTTCTCACCGTGCTGCTGCTGGTGACCGCCATCAAGGATGATCCTGAAAACCGCGGATTTAACCGGCTCACCGGATGGTATGTGCTCATGGCGTTAGTGGCCATCGGACTGGGATTTTCCGGCGGCGAACTCCAATATGGATAATGCCGGAAATTTTATAAATTTAAGTCATTCATAAGGATCAATGATAACAAAAAGGCAAAAGGTGTCAAAATGATGAAAAAAATCGGATTGTTGATGCTGGCCGCAGCTGTTTTTCTGCCGGGCAGCCTGTTTGCTTCAGACTATGCCCACAAACTGGAAGTCAAAGACATGACCGTGTCCTGGACACTGGACAGTGACCAGATCCAGATGGAATTGAGTGCCAAAACCACGGGCTGGGTTGCCATTGGTATCGATCCGGAAGATGCCATGGGCGGTGGCGATATTATTATCGGGGCCGTTAAAAACGGCAAGGTGAGAATCGAAGACCATTTTGCGGACAGAAAACGGGGTCATTCTTCAGATGATAAACTGGGGGGAACCAATCAGGTGATTGATCCGGCGGGAAAAGAGGAAAATGGGGTGACCACCCTCTCTTTCACCCGTTTGGTGAACGCATTGGAACAATGGGACAAGCCCATACGCACAGACGGCAAGACAAGGGTCATGATCGCCTTTGGTACGGGCAGGGACTCCTTTATCGCCGGACATCAGTTTCGGACGGTATATGATATTGATTTTGCCACGGGTGAGGCTGTCAAAATCAAATGATGTTTTGCAGAAAAGTTGCGGGTCCGGCCATGGCAGGGTGGGTCACCTGCCTGATGCTGACCATTGCGGTGCCCGGGTTTGCACAGGATGGCGGACTGGATCATGCCCCTCATGATCCAGCCGGGAATACACGGGTGAATCTGGCAGATCCCCATCATGACCATGATGCCATGGTCATGGATGAGGGGACGGACATAAACGCGCTGGCAGGTCAGGTGAAAGTCGAGGAACGACTGGGCCAGTATATCGACCTGGAGGCGCGGTTTCTGGATGCCCAGGGTCGGTCAGTCACCATCCGGGAAATATTTGACAAGCCTGTGGTGCTGTTGCCCATCTGGTTTTTCTGCCCGTCGGTGTGTACGTTTCTCCAGGCGGATCTGGCAAAGGCATTGAACCGGGTGGACCAGCTGCCCGGGGAAGCGTTCAATATCATTACCTTGAGTTTTTCAGATGATGAAGACCCTTCCCATGCCCTGGCCGCCAAAAACAATTATGCCAACCTGCTCCAGCGCGATTTTCCTCTGGAAAACTGGTTCTATCTCACCGGGGATGAGGAAAATATCCGGCGGGTAACCGATTCTCTGGGATATTATTTTGTCAAGAAAAAGCCCCATGAATATATCCATCCCAACGCCATGGTGGTGCTGGCAGAAGACGGGAAAATAATCCGCTATCTGTATGGCCCCGGGTTTCTGCCTTTTGACCTGGGCATGGCATTGACCGAGGCCCGAAAAGGGAAACCCGGGGTGTCCATCAAGCGGCGGGTGCTTTCTTTCTGCTTTGATTATGATTCGGAAAA
Source organism: Desulfotignum phosphitoxidans DSM 13687 (assembly GCF_000350545.1). GTDB lineage: Bacteria > Desulfobacterota > Desulfobacteria > Desulfobacterales > Desulfobacteraceae > Desulfotignum > Desulfotignum phosphitoxidans. The sequence continues at coordinate 91,768 of NZ_APJX01000012.1, read as the reverse complement.
TAACACCTATGTGTTCCGGCTGTTCAGAATCACGGGAACTGTGATTCTGATTCTGCTGGCCGGATTTGTGGTGTTTCTGGTCCGGCCGGGAAAGAAAACCGGGCGCAGACGGCCGGGGGGTTAAGGAGATTCAGGCATGACATCATTTTACCAAACCCCTGAGCCGGCAGGATTTACCGGGATCCGGTCCTGGCTGATCACCTTTGATCACAAACGCATTGCCCTTTTGTATTTGTTTTCCATCCTGTTCTGGTTTTTGCTGGCCGTGACACTGGGCGGCTTGATCCGCCTGGAACTGATGTTTCCGGGAAAAACCGTTCTGGGCGCCCAGATGTATAATTCCGTGTTCACGCTGCACGGGGTGATCATGATTTTTCTGTTCATTATTCCGGCGTTGCCCGCCATTTTCGGCAATTTTTTTCTGCCTATCCACATCGGAGCCGAAGATGTGTATTTTCCCAGACTCAATCTGCTGTCCTGGTATCTGTACATGGCCGGCGGCATCGTGGCCATTGTGTCGCTGTTTTCCGACGGATTTCCCGACACCGGATGGACCTTTTACGTACCGTTTTCCATTTCCACCAACACCAATGTGTCCACGGCCGTGTTCGCCGCATTCATCCTGGGATTTTCCTCCATGCTCACCGGGCTCAATTTCATCACCACCATTCACAAAATGCGGGCAAAAACCATGGGATGGCTTCAGTTGCCGTTGTTCACCTGGAGTTTGTACGCCACGGCCTGGGTCCAGCTGCTGGCCACCCCGGTGATCACCATTACTCTGGTGCTGGTGGTGGTGGAACGGCTTTTCAATGTGGGGCTGTTTGACCCGGCCCGGGGGGGTGACCCCATCCTTTACCAGCATCTGTTCTGGATCTATTCCCATCCGGCGGTGTACATCATGATCCTGCCGGGTATGGGCGTGATTTCAGAGATTATCCCGGTATCTGCCAGAAAATCGATCTTCGGGTACAAGGCCATTGTGGCCTCGTCTCTGGCCATTGCCATTGCCGGATCTCTGGTATGGGCCCATCATATGTACACCAGCGGCATGAGTGACACGGCTGTGTTCGTGTTTTCTCTGCTCACCTTTGTGGTGGCCATCCCTTCGGCCATTAAGGTGTTTTCCTGGGTGGCCACCCTGTACAAAGGGGCCATTGAGATGACCCCGCCGCTATTGTTTTCCCTGTGTTTTATTTACCTGTTTTCCGTGGGCGGGCTCACCGGGCTGGTGCTGGGGGCGGCCGGGGCCAATATCCATGTGCATGACACCCATTTTGTGGTGGCCCATTTTCATTTCACCATGTTCGGGGGTACGGGGTTTGCCTTTTTTGCAGCCCTGCATTACTGGTGGCCCAAGATGTTCGGAAAGATGTATGATTTTAAAAAGGCCTATATCGCTGCCATTCTGGTCACGGTCGGGTTTATGCTGCACTATGTGCCCATGTTTGTGTTGGGACTCCAGGGCATGCCCCGGCGCTATTATGACTATCTTCCCCAGTATGCGGCCGGTAATTTTTTTGCGGGATTCGGAGCGTTGTTCATGATTGCCGGCATCGGCCTGATGATGGTGAATTTGTTAACTTCTCTGGCCAGGGAGCGCACCGCTGCTGCGGATGATCCCTGGGGCGGGGTCACCCTGGAGTGGACCATTCCCTCGCCCCCGCCTTTGCACAATTTTGCTAAAGACCCGGAAGTGATGGATTATCCTTACGATTTTACAAAGGTGGCGGCCGTCGGCCCTGGTGCGGCACCCATGGATCCGGAGACGGGCAAATGACGGCTCACACAGACCCCACCGGCAAAAAACTGGGCATGTGGCTGTTTCTGTATACGGAGATTGTCCTGTTCGGCGGTCTGTTTGTTTTGTATGCCGTGTATTTTGCCGGATACACCGAAGATTTCATTGCCGGTGCCAAAGAACTGGATCTGTTTTTCGGGGTGGTGAACACCATTATCCTCTTGATTTCCAGTTTTTGTGTGGCCGCCGGCGTCACAGCGGTGCAAAAGGCCCACTACCGAATCGCTCTGGCCGGCCTGTGGGGGGCCCTGGCCTGCGGGGCGATATTTCTGGTGAACAAGTATATTGAATGGGGGCATAAATTTGCACACGGCATTTATCCGGGATCGGACCGGCTGGTGGACGGCCCGGGCGGTCAAAATCTGTTCTTTGGCCTGTATTTCGTGACCACCGGGCTTCACGGGCTTCACATCATCATCGGCATGACATTGCTGGCCGTGAGTCTGGTGCTGGTCACCCGGCAGAAGATCACGCCCAAAAACAATGCCATGCTGGACAATTCAGGCCTGTACTGGCACCTGGTGGACCTGATATGGATCTTTATTTTTCCCTTGTTTTATCTGGTGGTCTGACACAAGGAGTCCTCTATGGCATCTGAACCCCATATTATTGGATACAAAACCCTGGGGCTGACCCTGGCGGCCCTGCTGGTGCTGACCGGCGTGACCGTGGGAGCCGCATCCATCGACCTGGGCTGGGTCAATGTGTGGATCACTCTGATGATCGCATCGGTCAAGGCCGGATTTGTGCTGCTGGTGTTTATGCACATGCGCTGGGAAGGCCGGACACTGCGATGGTCGTTTCTGGCCACGGTGCTGTTTATGGCCGTCATGATCGGGTTTATTTTCTGGGACGTGGCATTCAGGTGAGGAGACCCCATGACTGATATCATCAATCCGGCGGTCCTGGTGGACCGGTCTTTTTATTTCATCATTGGATTCTCTTTTGTGTTTCTGTTTGCCATCACTCTGGTGATGATCTATTTTGTGATCCGGTACCGTCGATCCCGCCATCCGGTGCCTGCGGATATCCGGGGAAACTGGAAGCTGGAAACCGCCTGGATATTCATTCCCACCCTCATCGCTTTGGCCATGTTCGTGTCCGGGTGGCAGGCCTATACCGGGCTGCGCAATGTACCCGAAGGGGCTTTGGAGGTGGATGTCATTGCCCAGTCTTTTTCCTGGATTTTTATTTATCCCACGGGCAAGGAAACGGAAAACGAACTTCAGGTACCGGTGAATACGCCCGTGAAACTCAACATCACTTCCATGGATGTGATTCACAGTCTGTATATTCCGGCGTTTAGGGTCAAGGTGGATGCGGTGAAAGGTCTGACCACCTATGCCTGGTTTCTGCCGGAAACCATTGGGGAGTATTTTCTTCAATGCACGGAGTTCTGCGGGGTAGGGCATGCGGACATGACCGGCGTGGTCCGGGTGGTGTCTGAAGACGCGTTTGATGAATGGGTGGAAGAGGATGACGGATGGTAGAAACAAGCGGTATCCGTGCGGCAATCGAGCTGACCAAGTTCCGGCTCACCGGATTTATCGCTTTGTCCGGCATTTTCGGGCATATTCTGGCGGCTCCGGCCCCCGGGATCGATACCCTGGTCATTGGGGCCGGAGTGTGGTTGCTGGCTGCCGGGGCTGCCGTGCTCAATCATATTCAGGACCGGCGGTATGACTGCTGGTTTGCCAGAACCCGGCACCGGTGCCTGGTAAAGAATCGGGTGGATTTGCAGACGGCGGGATGGGTGGCATCAGGTCTGGTTATTTCCGGTCTGGCGCTTCTTGCCGGGGGGCTGGATACGCATCTGCCCTGGATTCTGGGGATTCTGGCCCTGGTCTGCTACAATGGGCTGTACACCCCGCTGAAGAAAAAAACCCTGTTTGCCGTGTGGCCCGGTGTGATCTGCGGTATGCTGCCCCCGGCCATCGGGTGGACAGCGGTGCCGTCGTCCCAGTGCCATGGAACAGGCATTCAACTGTTCGGGGTGATGCTGGTGATGGGCATCTGGCAGGTCCCCCATTTTTTGGTACTGGCCGCGGCCCAGCCGGTTTGTGATCCGGGGGCGGACCGGTTTCCCACATTTATCCGCCTGTGGACGAAAACGGAACTTTTTCTTCAGATTCTGGTGTGGGTCTGTGTTTACAGCTTAGGTGTTTTCTGGTTTCTTCTCAACGGCGGGATTGTGTTGCCGGGGGTTTCAGCCAGCCTGGCCGGGATGGCTTTTGTCCTGCCAGGAGTGATGGGTTTTTTTCTCACAAGATTTCCGGCTTACGCCGGGGCCGGCGGATTCACCACCCTTAATCTGTCCATGCTGATTTTCATGGTTCTGGGGATTCTGGACCGGATTCTGCCAACCGTGTTTCCGCTTCAATGATGGCGGCAATGCCGGTGTGCAGGGTCTGAATGAGTTGGGTTTCGCCGGTTCCCAGCCGGAAGCGGTTACTGATATCAAACACGGATTCTGTTACAGCGGTTTTTTCCCCCAGGGTTCCCCGGATCTGCAATCCATAGGTGGATGCCAGTCTTTTGAGCCGGTTTGGGTGATTTTCCAGATGGGGCAGCCGGATATGCACGCCGGCCCGCATGGCGGTCCCGATATTGGTGGGACAGGCGGTCAGATATCCCAGCCTGGGATCAGATGCAAAATCAATCGGTTCACGGATGTGTGCCAACGCAGAGACCATCCGGTTGAAAACTTTTGACAGATTCCCGGTTTTTTCAAGACAGATGATGCGCAGATGATCTTCTTCATTGATCCAGACACGAAAAGTCCTGTCATGGCTCGTGAACACCCCCCGGGATACAGGAAAGTTCCGGTTGATGCCGGCGGATGCCTGAAACCGGTCACCGGGTAAAAATGCCGTGCCCTGAAACGCCTGGTTTTGAATTTGATCCAGGGTCAATGCATCCATGGCGTGAAAGTGTCCCTGGAGCGATTCAGGCAAGGCATCCAGGGCCTGCTGGACCTGCCGGGCCACGATCTGCCGGTTTTGCGTGGTGATGTTGGGGGAAAACGCGTGGCCGGACAGGTTTCTGGCCACCCGGATCCGGGTGGAAACAATCAATTGGTTGTGGGGATCCAGATCCGGCAGGTCCAGAGGCTCCAGGCGCGGTATATGACGGATGGGACCGGTGATTTGATGATAGGTCCGGATCACCGGATCGAAAATTTCCTTGAACAGGGCATAGGTTTGTGCATCGCCGGCATAGATGCCGATATGAGAATCCGGGTTTTCCCGACCGGACCGGATCGCCTGTTCCAGGGTGAAGCCGGTGTCGGTTTTCAGCCGGGACAGGCGCTCAAACAGAGACGGGGTTAAAAAACGATGGGCCAGAGAAACGGCATGTTCAGGAAAAATCGCCGCATCCCCGGAATCAGCTGCCATAACCGGAGGCCTGGGAAGAGATGCCCCGGGCCAGGGTGGTCTGGATAATATCCAAAACCGCGCAATCCTGATGACACCCGGGCAGATTTTTTTTATTTTCACAGGTCAGGCAGGGGCTGCGGGTCAGGTATCCGATTTCAAAATCGAACCGATCTCTGTTGGTATGTGTTTTCATGGCATTTTTTCTCTGATCATTCACAGTGGCGCACTATAGCAGAGATGGCGCAGTAACGTCAATACAACAGGAAAAAATTAGAATGGTCTTTTGCCTTGTCTAACAGATCAACACATGATAAGGAAAACATCACAAAAAAACCTTTTTAACTATTTTAAATGAAGGATACTCCATTATTGGCTGAGTCTCGATTTGCGGAATTAAAGGAAAAAGAAAAGCTGGCAAGAAAGCAGATTGTCATTGAATCCGCTCTGGCATTGTTTGCAAAAAAACCGTTTTATGAAGTGGGCATGCGGGAAGTGGCCGACGAGGCCGGTATATCCGCGGCGACCATTTACCGGTATTTTCCCAGTCAGCAGGCATTGTTCAATGAGGCTTTTCTTCAGGATATCTCCGCTGCCAGCAAAGAGTTCAAAACCATGGTTGAAACCGATAAGCCCGCAAGTATCGAGCAGTTCGGCATAAAATTTGTGGATCATCTCATCAATAACGAATCCACGTTTCAGATGATGGCTTATCTGATGCTCAAAGACAACCTGTCCCATCCGGTCATGGGAAAATTCGACTCAGTCACCAAAATATTTTTTGATCTGTTTGCTGAATTACTGTGTCGCCACGGTGTGGCAAAGGAACAGGCCCGTATCTATTCCCACGCGTTTGTGGCATCCATCACCGGGATTCTCATGGTTTTCCGCAACTCACCCGTGACAGACAAAACCGCCACAAGAAACCATATCATCAAGGTGGTGAAAATCACCGCGTCTTTGTATACAAACCAGTTGCTGGGTCATCAGGACAGTGTCCGTGCCTGAGCATGGCCGAGCATCTAATGACGGAGGTGTGATTATGGAAAAAACCGTATTGGTGCCGGTGGCCCAGGGAATCGAAGAGATGGAGGCCATTACGATCATTGATGTACTTCGGCGGGCCGGTGCCCGGGTGGTAGTGGCATCGGTGGATGACCTGACCATCAAAGCGGCCCGGGGCATTGAATTCAAAGCAGACTGTTTGATCAAAGACTGCCGGGAGCAAAGTTTTGACCTGATTGTCCTGCCAGGCGGCATTCCGGGGGCGGATAATCTTCAAAAATCAGAAACGCTGGCAGAACTGCTCAAAAAACAGGCAGCACAGAAAAAATTATATGGGGCTATCTGTGCATCTCCGGCCGTGGTACTTCATCCCCTGGGACTGGTCACACCCGGGGCCGTGACCTGCCATCCGGGATTTGCCGACCGGATTGAGGGCGGCACGGTCCAGGACCGCAACGTGGTCATTGACGGACCCTGCATCACCAGCAAAGGGGCGGGCACGGCACTGGAATTCGCCTTGACCCTGGTCCGCCGGTTGTTTGACGACAAGGTCCTTGCGGATGTCAAAGGAGGTCTGGCCCTTTAGGTTGGCTTGTTTCGGCCGGACCGGCAGGTGCAAATAATGAAAAAACAGCGGCAGCGTGCCCTGCAGATATCTCTGGGACTGGGCATGCTGGTGATTGTCATCCTGGTGGAAGTACTGGCGATCTCTCCGGCCGGTATCTATTCCTATACCTTGACCGGGTACCGGAATTTCAAGATCGGTGCGCCCAGGCAGCGAATCCTGGCAGAAATCAACCGGGTGCCTGCCATCCGGACTCTGATCACCTGCACGCCGGATTCTGAAACCATGCTTTTGACCCAGCGTCATTTCACCCATACACCGGAACTGGATGTTTCCGATGTATGGATCGCCCGATACCGCAATCATAATGTGATCATTTTTTTATTTAAAGAACAGACACTTTCCCGGATACTGCTGCTGAAAACCCGTTTCAGCCGTCAGATATCCTCTGCTTTGTTTGATACCTGCCGTTTGGACCTGCTCGAAGACATCGACCTGTTTCTGGAGAATCAGACCGTGCATCCGGTTTTTTATCACTGAAAAAAACGGGCATTGAATGTTCCAAAGGGTTGCTGTATATTTGGTTTTTCAAAATTTACAACCGACTGGACCGAAGGTGACAGGTCTGAAACCGTCAGGAAAGATACATGATACAGATAGATGACATACAATCGACCCGCATCGGGGTCGTGGGGGCCGGTTCCTGGGGAACCGCGCTTGCCAAACTGCTGGCTGAAAAAGGGTTTGATATTGATTTCTGGGTGTTTGAATCCGAAGTAAAGGAACAGATTGAAACCTTGCAGGAAAACCGGGTGTTTCTGCCGGGGTATCTGCTTCCCGATGCCATTCATCCGTTCAATGATATTGAAACCGTGGTCAAGGACAAGGATCTGGTGCTGGTTGTCGTTCCCTCCCATTTCATGCGGTCCGTGGCCATGCAGATGAAACCGTTCATTGCAAAAGACGCTGTGGTGGTCAGTGCATCCAAAGGAATTGAAAACAAGACCCATCTCACCATGACCGGTATTCTGGAAGAAATTCTGGATTTTCTGCCCCCGGAAAATCTGGCGGTGTTGTCCGGTCCCAGCTTTGCCAAGGAAGTGGCGGCAAAAATTCCCACGGTGGTGGCGGCGGCATCTGTGAATGACCGGGTGGCCCGGTTTGTCCAGGCGGTGTTCGCCGGCCCCACCTTCCGGGTGTATGTCAACCATGATCCGGTCGGTACCCAGATCGGCGGGGCCATGAAAAATGTCCTGGCCATTGCCGCGGGCATCTGTGACGGCATGAACATGGGACTCAACCCCAGAGCCGCTCTGATCACCCGGGGGTTGACGGAAATGAACCGTCTGGGCACCCGCTTAGGGGCCGACCCGCTGACCCTGTCCGGCCTGGCCGGAGTCGGAGACCTGCTGCTCACCTGTACCGGCGCGTTGAGCCGGAATTACACGGTGGGGATGCAGATCGGCCAGGGCAAAAAACTGGATGACATCATCTCGGAAATGCGTATGGTGGCCGAAGGGGTGAAAACCACCCGGTCCGTGTACAACCTGTCCCGGAAACTGGGCGTGGATCTGCCCATCTGCAATGAAGTTTATCATGTTTTGTTTGAGAATTATCCATTGGAAGAAACCATACAGCGCCTGATGAACCGCTCTTTAAAGCATGAGTTGGACGGGGTGTTGTAACAATCCGGGGGAGGTCTTATGCCATACGTGAACATAAAAATTACCAGAGAAGGCGCCACAAAGGAACAGAAAGCCGAGCTCATTGAAGGGGTGACCCGGCTGCTCAAAGATGTGCTGGGAAAAAATCCCGCCACCACGTTTGTGACCATTGATGAGGTGGATACGGACAACTGGGGCGTCGGCGGCATTCCGGTCACAGAACTGCGTAAACAACAAAAATAACGTTTGCCATGTCCCGACGGGAAAGCATGGTGTTTTTCAAAACAGATGGAAGGAGACGGACCCACCCATGATACGATCGTTTAAAGGCAAAACACCCAGGATTGCGCCATCGGCTTATGTGGACGACACGGCCGTGCTGATCGGAGACATCGAAATCGGCGAAGAGTCCAGTGTGTGGCCCGGTGCCGTCATCCGGGCGGATCTGGGAAAAATCACCATCGGGCAAAAGACCATTGTGGAGGACAACTGCGTGATCCATGCCGGGGCCCCCAACGGCAGAGACGGAGATGTGTTCATCGGGGACCGGGTGGTCATCGGACACGGGGCCGTGCTCAACTGCCGGTCCATCGGTAATTATGTGCTCATCGGCATGAATGCCACCCTGCTTCATGAAGCCAGCATCGGTGATTACTGCCTGATCGGTGCAGCCGCCCTGGTGGGGGCCGGCAAAGTCATTCCCGATTATTCCCTGGTTTTCGGGGCCCCCGGACAGATCAAGGGGCGGCCATCTGAAGAGCAGCTCTGGTGGGCCAAAGCCGCATATGAGGAATACAAGCCGCTGATGGATGAGTATAAAAAATTACAATCCATTCCGTCTTAGCCGGGCCGGCACCTGGTTCATTTTTTCAGATTTGCCAGCTGTTTCCTCAAGTCATCGTATTCATCTTCATAGGCCAGCAGATCCATCATCACCGGCGGTTTGACCGAATGGGCCGGCAGCCGGTCTTTGGTGTCTTGAATCAGGATCTTCAGTTCCGCCAGCCTTTTTTTGATCTCTTTTTCGGTTTTCAAAATGTGCGGTGCCTCCTGCTTTTTTAAGGGGGAATGTTTGTACAAATATATCATGGATATCCCGGGCGTGTCGATATTGACAAATAAGATCCCGGGCGATACTGTGAAAAATCTTGGAAAATCCTTCAAAATAAGGAGACCCGGTATGAGTGACCACACCCCGCGGCTGCTGGACGCACTGGATGCGTTCGAAGACGGTATCTATATTGTGAGTGAAGATTTTACAGTGGAGTATATGAACCGGTTCATGAAAGACCTGTTCGGAGACGGGGTGGGAAAAAAATGCCACAAGGTGCTGCTCAATTATGAAAACCCCTGTGACTGGTGTAATTACCGGGAGATTTTCGAAAAAAACGAAACCCGGCATTCAGAAATTTATCTGGAATCGGCGAAAAAAACCTTTGCCTTGTCTGAAATTCCCGTGACCAACCGGGACGGGACCCGGTCCAAACTGTCCATCTACCGGGACATCACCCGGCGCAAGGAGCAGGCAGCCCGGCTTAAATTTTCCGAAGAAAATTATCAGCGACTGTTTACCCATGCGGGATGCGGGGTGTTTATTTCCAGCAAACAGGGGCGGTTTCTGGATGTGAACCCGGCGTTGCTCAGGATTCTGGGATACCGGGACAAGGAAGAATTCCTGGCTCTGGACCTGGCCCGGGATGTGTATCTGACACCCGGGGACCGGGAAAGATATCAGCGGATTATCGAGAAAAAAGGGCGGGTGGTGGATTACGAACTCCAGTGGCGGCGCCGGGACGGGCATCTCATCGACATCCTTTTAACCTCCCATGTCCGGTACGGCACCCATGGTGAAGTCCTGGGGTACGAAGGCATTGTGGTGGATGTCACCGAGCGCAAGAAAAGCGAAAATAAAATCCGGGAAGCCTACGATTTTCTGGACAACATTATTTCCTGCTCTCCCAATGCCATCATGGCCATGGACATGACCGGCCGGATCATGCTGTGGAACCGGGGAGCGGAAAATCTGTTCGGACTGCCCGCCGATGAAGTGGTGGACAAAATGACGGTCCAGCAGATCTATTCCCGGGAAGTGGCGGCGGAAGTGACCCGGATGATGCGGGACACAGAATATGGCGGAGTGGGCCGGCTGACCTCTTATCCCCTGACCTTTGAGCGCCGGGACGGGGTCCGGCTGGAGGGAAACCTGTCCGCATCGTTTCTCTATGATGACAGCGGAAAAGAAACCGCTACCGTGGCCCTGTTTGTGGATCTGCGGGAACGCCTCAAAACCGAGCGGGAACTGGCCGAAGCCCGGCAGCATCTGCTCCAGTCTGAAAAACTGGCCGCCATGGGCCGGCTCACCTCCCAGATCGCCCATGAACTCAACAATCCTTTGTTCGGGATCATGAATACCCTGGAACTGCTCAAAACCGAGATCCCCCCTTCCAACAAGCGGCGACGGCTTCTGGATATGTCATTGTCCGAGACCGTGCGTCTGGCAGACATGCTCAAAAAAATGCTGTCTTTTTCCCGGCCGGATGAAACCGAACGGGCCGAACTGGACGTCAACTCCGTGATCGATGAGCTCATGGTGCTCTACGACAAACGGTTCCGGGAAAACTCCATCAAGGTCAAACTGGACCTGACCTCGGACCCGGGCATCATCATGGCTTCCCGGGATCAGCTGCGCCAGGTGTTCATCAACCTGTTTTCCAATGCCATGTATGCCATGCCCGACGGCGGTACTCTGTCTATTACCACCCGGCCCAACGGCAACATGGTTTATATCATTGTGGAAGATACCGGCACCGGTATCAAGCCCGAACAACTGGAAAAGGTGTTTGATTCCTTTTTCACCACCAAGACCGACAGTGTCAAGGGGGTGGGACTGGGGCTTTCGGTGTGTTATGGATTCATTCAGGATCATGACGGCGACATTACCGTGGAATCTCGATACGGCGAATGGACCCGGTTCACCATCAAACTGCCCCTGGCGTAACAAACCACCTGTAAAAATCCTGCCTGCCCCTTCCTTCTATTTATACTTCGTGATTTCCGTGTCGCTTCGCGACAAAAAAACAGATGCGTTCAGCAACGGGAAGAAAGTATAGTTATTTTATTTATTATAGTTATTATTTTTTTCTTGACAACGTATATTATTTATAATAATAGAAAAAACTATAACACCATCAATGCAAAGGAGGCATTATGGAAGACACATTGACTGTATTCACGGCCAGCAAGTACTGCAATGTTTCGTCTAAAACCATTATCAACTGGGTGGAGGCCGGCCATATCAAGGCGTACCGGACGGTCGGGGGGCATCGGCGGATTAAGAAATCCGACCTGGAAATCTTTATGCGCGATCAGGGAATTCCCATCCCGGAGGAAAAAGATGACAGTGCCCGCAAGAAAATCCTGGTGGTGGATGACGACATGATCATTGTGGAATCCATTGTCCAGGCCCTGGAGGAGGACGAGTTCGACTATGAGGTGATCTCAGCGTCCGACGGGTTTGAGGCAGGACTTCAGGTCAACCATTTCAAGCCGGATTTGATGATCCTGGATATCATGATGCCTGATATCAAAGGATATGAGGTCTGCAAGAAAATTAAGGACAACGAGGAGACAAGACATACGAAAATCATTGTGCTGTCTGCGTATCTGGACGACGAGAAATTCGCCCGGATGAAGAAAAATGGTGCGGATGTCTGTTTTTCCAAGCCCTTGCCTTTGCACCAGCTCAAAGAAGAAGTCGCAAAACTGCTTGGACTTAAATAACAAGGAGGCAGATCATGAATTTAAAAGAATCTTTGGAAAAAAAGAGATTTGTTGTGACCTCTGAAGTTCAGGCCCCCCTTGGCGATGACGAACCTGAAGCACTGGTAAAAAGCCTGAGCAGGGTCCGGGGCAGGGTGGACGGCGTGTCCGTGTCTGATGTGGAACTTGAAGGCGTGGTGGGGGACAGCATTCAGACCTGTGACCTGTTGCTGAAAAACCGGTTCAATGCCATTTACCAGACCACCACCAGAGACAAGAACCGGTATCAGCTCCAGAAGGACCTGACTTCGGCCCATGAGGTGGGGGTGGATAACCTGCTGGTGTTCACCGAGGACTACCGGATTTCCGGCGACAGTCTCCAGGAATCCATGTTTTTTCATGTGGATTCCGGCAAGCTGGCATCGGTTTTAGACCACCTGCGCCAGGGGGTCACCATCGAAGGCAATGACTTAGGCAAAAATTTTGAATTTACCTTAGGTTCCGGTGTGGAAACCCCCTGGGGAAAGCAAATGCCCAAGCGGGGCATGGAGGAACTGGAGGACATGCTCAATGTGGGGACCGGCTATTTTTTGACCACTCCGATTTTTGACGTGGACCAGTTTGAAAAGTTCATGAAACAGGTGGCCCCGTTCCGGGTCCCGGTGATCGCTGAGGTGATGATTCTGCGCACGGCCGGCATGGGCAAGTTTCTGAACCGCCACTTCAAGTCCGGCCTGGTGCCGGAATGGGTGATCCAGAAGCTGCTCAACGCACCGGACAGGACAAAGGCCAGCATCGAGCTGTTTGCAGATACCGTCAAAAGCCTCAAGGATATCTGCCAGGGCGTGCATATCGTAACCATCGGCGGTGAGGACAAACTGGCCCGGTACCTGAACGCAGCCAAACTCAGGTGAGGCATGATCAAATGACATAAGCCTTCAATCGAATACAGGGGGGACGCACCATGGCAGAGGCAATCAAGATAGACACCCTTGATGTCGAACTCAAGGAAGCGGTACTGGACAAGGTACCGGATGCAAACTTTGATCTGTGCCTGACCTGCGGCACCTGCACCGGCGGATGTCCCGCGTCCGAGCAGTTCGGCATGGATCCCAGGAAACTGATCCGGATGCTTAATTTCGGCATGGACGAAGAGATCCTCAAATCCGACTGGAAGTGGGTATGCTCCATGTGCGGCCGGTGCCAGCTGGCCTGCCCCATGAACATCAATATCCCCAAACTCATTTACAACATCCGGGCCAGGATGGTCCGGGAAAAAAGGCCCAAAGGCATTTTGGGCTCCTGCGACCAGCATATCCGCACCGGATCGGCCATGGGTGCGGCCAAAGAGGATTTTGAATTCACGGTCCTGGATGTGGCCGAAGAGATCAGAGAGGACCATCCCGGGTTCGAGGACCTGGAGGTCACTGTGGACCGGGTGGGCGCGCAGATGGTGCTCAACCAGAACTCCCGGGAACCGGTCACCGAACCCGAGGAGATGGGACCCTTGTGGAAGATCCTGCACCTGGTGGGGGCGGACTGGACCTACCCTTCGGTGATGTGGGCCGGCGAAAATTACTGCATGTTTCTGGCGGACGATGAAGGGTGGCGGTATATCATCGAGGAGTTTGTCCTGCATGTGGACAACAACCTCAAAAGTCCTCTGGTGGTCAATACTGAGTGAGGCCACTCCTATTTTGCAATCCTGGAGGGATTGCGCAAATACAAGATTCCCCACAAGTTTGAACTCATCACCATCATCGAGTTGTACGCCCGGTGGATCAAACAAGGTAAACTCAAGGTCAATTCAGACTGGAACAAAGATATCGGTGCGAAATTCACGGTCCAGGATCCCTGCAACATCGCCCGGAAAAGCGGGTCCAACAAAATCGTAGACGATCTGCGGTTTGTGGTGAAAGCCGTGGTGGGCGAAGAGAATTTCATCGATACCGTGCCCAGCCGCATGAACAATTTCTGCTGCGGCGGCGGGGGCGGGGCCCTGCAGGCCGGGTTCCCGGACCAGCGCCGGGCTTACGGCAAAATCAAGTTCAACCAGATCATGGCCACAGGGGCCGATTACGTCATCGCCCCCTGCCACAACTGTCACGGCCAGATCGAGGATATCGGCCACCACTACGGCGGCAGGTATCACGTGGTCCATTTGTGGACCATCATCTGCCTGGCGTTAGGGGTTCTGGCGGATACTGAACGCGCCTATCTCGGCCCGGACCTGGCCGACGTGGGACTTTGACCCCGGGTGGGACTAAATGCCCCAAGTGGGACTGAATGCAAGGAGGAATGACATGACCGAAATGGAAAAAGGATCGGTAATGGTGGTGGGCGCCGGTATCGCCGGTATCCAGGCCTCTCTGGATCTGGCCGATTCCGGGCACCTGGTCTACCTGGTGGACAACAACACGGCCATCGGCGGCACCATGGCCCAGCTGGACAAGACCTTTCCCACCAATGACTGCTCCATGTGCATTATCTCCCCCAAGCTGGTGGAGGCGGGGCGGCATTTGAATGTGGAACTGCTGACCTCAAGCGACATCGAGTCCGTGGACGGGGAGGCCGGCAATTTCACGGTGACCCTGACGCAGCATCCCCGGTATATTGACCTGGAAAAATGCACGGCCTGCGGGGAATGCGGCAAGGTGTGCCCGGTGACCCTGCCCAACCGGTTTGACGAAAATCTGGGAGAACGTAAAGCCGCGTTCAAGCTCTATCCCCAGGCCATGCCTTCGGCCTGGGCCATTGAAAAGGCAGACAAGGCACCCTGCCGCCTTACCTGTCCGGCCGGGCTCAATGTTCAGGGGTATGTGCAGATGGTCAAGCAGGGCAAATACAGGCAGGCCCTGGAGATCATCATGGAGCAGCTGCCGCTGCCCGGGGTTTTGGGCCGGATCTGTCCCCATGAATGCGAGGATGCCTGCCGCCGCTGTCAGGTGGAGGCCCCGGTGGCCATCAGAGATCTCAAGCGCCTGGCTGCAGACCAGTTTGATCCCCGGGATATCAAGATTCCCTGTGCGCCGAAGATCGGAAAGAAAGTGGCCGTCATCGGGTCCGGCCCGGCCGGGCTGTCCGCAGGGTTTCATCTGGCGAAAAAAGGGGTGGATGCCGTGATTTTCGAAGCCCTGCCCAAACCCGGGGGGATGCTGCGGGTGGGGATTCCGGACCATCGGCTTCCCCCTGACGTGCTGGACAAAGATATCGATGTGATCACCAACTTAGGCGTGCTGATCCACTGCCACCAGCGCCTGGGGCATGATTTTACCGTGGACAGCCTGAAGGCCGAAGGGTTTGATGCCGTATTCCTGGCCCTGGGCGCCCACAAAGGGCTGTCTCTGGATATTTCCGGTGAAAATCTGCCCGGGGTCCGCCAGGGCGTGGATTTCCTGCGGGAACTCAATTTAAATGGTGAAACGGAAACCGGAACACAGGTGGGGATCATCGGCGGCGGCAATGTGGCCATTGACGTGGCAAGGTCCGCGGTACGTATGGGGGCAAAGAATGTCACCATTATCTACAGAAGAACCCGGAACGAGATGCCGGCCTGGGAAGAGGAGATCTGCGCCGCCGAGGACGAAGGCGTGGCCATCACCTATCTGGCGGCCCCGCAGAAGGTTCTGGAAAAGAACGGCCGGGTGGCGGGCCTGCGGGTGATCAAAATGGAGTTGGGCGAGCCGGACGTATCGGGCCGGCGCCGGCCCGTGCCTGTGCCGGGCAGCGAATACGACATCGAAATAGATCAACTCATCAGTGCCATCGGCCAGCAGCCCGACATTTCCGTGATCGAGGATCTGGCGGATGTAAAAATCACCCGGTGGAACACCCCGGAGGTGGATCCGGTCACCCTGGCCACGGACCGGGCCGGCGTGTTTGCCGGCGGGGATGTGCAGACCGGTCCCGGGGTGGCCATCGGCGCGGTGGCTGCCGGTATGGCGGCGGCGGAATCGATCTTCCGGTATCTCACCGGCAAAGACATGGCCGAAGGCCGGGATGTGCCGGTGGCGGAAGAGCCGGTCTACCGGCCGGTGGATCCGGACATGCCCCATGAAGCCCGATACCGGATGCCGGAACTCCCTGTCGAAAAAAGGGCCGGCAATTTTGATGAGGTGGAACTGGGGTATGATCCGGCTGACGGGCAGAAAGAAGCCGCCAGGTGCCTGAACTGCGGGTACTGCTCTGAGTGCATGCAGTGCGTGGATGCCTGCCTGGCCGATGCCGTGGACCATTTCATGATGCCCGAAATCCATAAAGTGCAGGTCAAGGCCATCATCCTGGCCCCGGGATTCACCCCGTTTGAACCCCAACAGATGATTACCTACTGCTACGGCCACAGCCCCAATGTCATGACCTCCCTTGAATTTGAGCGGATTCTGTCCGCGTCCGGCCCGTATGCCGGCCACCTGGTGCGGCCGTCCGATGAAAAAGAACCCAAAAAGATCGCCTGGCTTCAGTGCGTGGGGTCCCGGGACATCAACAAGGGGGACCATGCCTACTGTTCCGGGGTGTGCTGCATGTATGCCACCAAACAGGCGGTGATCGCCAAGGAGCATGCCGGAGAAAAACTGGACTGCGCCATTTTCTATATGGATATGCGCACCCATGGCAAGGAGTTTGACAAATATCAGATGCGGGCAGAAGACGATGCCGGGGTGCGGTATGTCAGGTCCCGCATTCACTCGGTGTTCCCGGAACCCGGGGACCGGTACCGGCTGGTGTATGCCACCGAGGCCGGAAACCTGGCTGAAGAGATATTCGACATGGTGGTGCTGTCCATCGGACTGGCCCCCAACCGGGAGGCCGCGGCCCTGGCGGAAAAAATGGGCATCGACCTCAATGCCCACGGATTTGCCGCCACCACGGATCTGTCCCCTGTGGCGGCATCCCGGCCCGGCATCTATGTGTGCGGCACCTTTCAGGAGCCCAAGGACATCCCTTCTTCTGTCATGGAAGCCTCAGCTGCCGCCGCCACCGCCGCCATGACCATGGCCGAAGACCGGTGGATCCTCACCCGGACCCGGGAACTGCCGCCGGAAACCGATGTGGCCGGGGCTGTTCCCCGGATCGGGGTGTTTGTCTGCAACTGCGGGATCAACATCGGCGGGGTGGCGGATGTGCCCGCGGTCCGGGATTACGCAAAAACCCTGCCCTATGTGGTGCATGTGGAGGACAATTTGTTCACCTGTTCCCAGGATACCCAGGACCACATGAAGCAGGTGATCATTGAAAATCAGATCAACCGGGTGGTGGTGGCATCCTGTTCTCCCAGAACCCACGAGCCGTTGTTCCAGGAGACCATCCGGGATGCCGGGCTCAACAAGTATCTGTTTGAAATGGCCAATATCCGGGACCAGAACACCTGGGTCCACATGAACGAACCGGACAAAGCCACGGCAAAAGCCAAGGACCTGGTGCGCATGGCCGTGGCCAGGGCCGCGTTTGTGGAACCGTTGCACCAGGTGAGCCTGCCCATTAAAAAATCGCTGCTGGTGGTGGGGGGCGGGGTGGCCGGCATGGAATCGGCTCTGACCGCAGCAGCCCAGGGTGTGGCGGTTCTTCTGGTGGAAAAGACCGATACCTTAGGGGGAATCGCCCGGCATCTGAACGCCACCTGGCAGGGTGAGCCTGTGGCCGCCTTTCTGGCGGATCTGGCTGAAAAAGTGCTGGCCCACCCGAACATCTCGGTTCATCTGAATACCCAGGTGGCCCGGACCACCGGATCCATGGGGCATTTCACCACCACCCTGGTGCAAGGCAGCGGTCCGGACCATCCGGCGAACGTGCAGGAATTCATCGTTGAACACGGGGCTGCGGTCATCGCCACCGGCGGCATGGAATACCGCCCCCATGAATACTTGTACGGCGATCACCCGGACGTGCTCACCCACCTGGACATGGATGCGGCGTTCCGGGAGAACGATGCCCGGATTTTCAAGGGCCGGTCTTTTGCGTTCATCCAGTGCGTGGGCTCCAGAAACGAGGAACACCCCTACTGTTCAAGGTTGTGCTGCACCCACAGCCTCAAGTCCGCCATCGCCCTCAAGAAGATGGATCCCCGCAAACGGGTGTTCGTGATCTACCGGGATATCCGATCATATGGATTCCGGGAGGACCTGTACCGGGAAGCCCGGGAACGGGGGGTGTTGTTCATCCGGTACGACCTGGAACGCATGCCTGAGTTGAGCCGGGCCCACAACGGCAAAGGGGGGCTGGTGCTGAGGGTCTTTGATCCGGTGCTCCAGATGCCCGTGACCCTTTCCCCGGACCTGGTGGTCCTGGCCTCGGGCGTGGTGCCGGCGGACAACAAAAAACTGTATGAAACCTTTAAGGTCCCGGTGAACAGCGACGGGTTCCTGGTGGAGGCCCATGCCAAACTGCGGCCCGTGGATTTTGCATCGGACGGCCTGTTTGTGGCGGGGTTGGCCCACTATCCCAAGCCCCTGGAGGAGAGCATCTCCCAGGCAAGAGCCGCCGTGGCCCGGGCCATGATTATCCTTTCCCGGGATGTCCTCATGGTGGGCGGCATCGTGGCCTCGGTGGAAAAGGAAAAGTGCGCCGTGTGTCTGACCTGTGTGCGCACCTGTCCCTATGGGATCCCCTTTATCCATGAAGAGGGATATGCGCAGATCGAGGCATCGGAATGTCATGGATGCGGGGCCTGTGTGGCGGAATGCCCGGGCAAGGCCATCACCTTGAACCATTTCACAGACCGGCAGATCACTGCCAAGACCCATGCCCTGTTTGAAGAAACCCTGGAGACCGAGGAGGCGGCATCATGAAACCGGATCAACAGGATCGAGACAACAACCGGAGTGAACAGGAAAAAAGTGCCATGAACCCCCAGGTGCATGAACCCAGAATCATTGCGTTCTGCTGTCAGTACTGAGCGTACGCCGCAGGGGACCTGGCAGGTTCCATGAGGCTGTCCTACCCGGCCAACATCAAGATCATCCAGGTGCCGTGCACCGGCCGGGTGGACATCGTTCACCTGCTGTCCGCCCTGGCGGACGGGGCGGACGGGGTGTATGTGGCCGGATGCCTGGAAGGGGAGTGCCACTACCTGGAAGGCAATTACAAGGCAAGGCGCAAGGTGGCATACGTGAAAAAAGTGCTCACCGAACTGGGCATCGAACCGGAGCGGGTGGCCATGTACAACCTGTCTTCGGCCCAGGGCGCCCGGTTCGCTGAGATTGCCAACGAGATGGTGGAGCAGATCAGAGACCTGGGCCCCACCCCGGTCCGATAACAATATTGGGGTCAAAACGGGGTCAGGCCTGCGTTATTGTAGTTATTCAATAAAAAATAACTACAATAACGCAGGCCTGACCCCGAAGCTGAAGTTGACCCCGGAAGGGAGGTAACATGATAGTTGCAGATCGCAAGTCTCTGGAAGAGATACTGGGGATGGTGGCGGACAGGGATAAAATTCTTATCCTCGGATGCAAGGGATGTGTGACCGTGTGTAATGTGGGCGGGCTCAAGGAGGCGGAAATTCTGGCTTCAACGGTGAAGATCGCCCGAAAGAAAGAAGGACGGCCGGTCAAGGTGGAACACCGGGCCCTGGAACGCCAGTGTGACAACGAATATGTGGCCCAGCTGGCCGATAGTGTGGCAGATTATGATGCGGTGGTGTCCATGGCCTGCGGCGTGGGACCCCAGTTTCTGTCGGAAATGTATCCGGACCAGGTGTTTTTTCCGGCGGTGAACACCACGTTTTTCGGTGGCGCGGTTCAGCACGGGGTGTGGGAGGAGCGCTGCGCCGGGTGCGGGGCCTGTGCCATCCATCTGTTCGGCGGGCTGTGCCCCATTGCCCGGTGTGCCAAAAGCCTGTTACACGGCCCCTGCGGCGGGTCTTCCAACGGCATCTGCGAGGTGCACAAGGACACGGCGTGCATCTGGGATGCCATTGTAAAAAAGAAACTGGAAACCGGCCGCCTGGAAGATCTGGTGGCGATCAAGCCCTTCAAGGACTGGCGCACGGCCCGGGACGGCGGTCCCCGGCGCAGTATCAGAGAAGAACTGGTCAAGGGAACCATATAAAAGGAGACACATGCCATGACAGCAACCCAATCAGGCAGCAATCTTGAAAAAGTCCTGACAGCCGGTCATTTTGCCTTTACCGGAGAATGCGGTCCCCCCAAAGGCGCCAATGTGGCACACTTGCGGAAAAAGTTTAAATACCTTAAGGGCAACGTGGACTGCGTCAACATGACCGACAACCAGACCGCAGTGGTGCGGATGTCTTCTCTGGCCGGATCCGCGTTGATGAAGGCCGAGGGACTGGAGCCCAATTTTCAGATGGTGTGCAGAGACAGAAACCGCCTGGCCATGATGTCCGATATTCTGGGGGCCTATGCACTGGGGGTAAGGAATATGCTGTGCCTGTCCGGGGATCACCAGAGTTTCGGCAACCACCCGGAAGCCAAGAACGTGCACGACATCGATTCCATGCAGCTCATCGCTCTGGTGAAAAAGATGCGGGACGAGGAGAAATTTTTGAACGGCGAGGACATTGATGTGGCGCCTAAGATGTTCATCGGTGCGGCCTGCAACCCGTTTGCCGATCCCTATGAGTTCCGGGTTCACCGCCTGGCCACCAAGATCGCAGCAGGCGCGGATTTCATCCAGACCCAGTGCATTTTCAACATGGACAAATTCCGGGACTTCATGAAACAGGTGGTGGACAAAGGACTCCATGAACGCTGCTACATCCTGGCCGGGGTCACGCCCATGAAAAATGCGGGCATGGCCAACTTCATGTCCAAGTATGTGCCGGGTATGGACATTCCGGCATCGCTTATCAAGCGCCTCAAGGGCGTGGACAAGCGGGATCAGGCCGAAGAGGGCATCCGATTCGCCCTTGAACAGATCGAAGCGTTCAAGGAAATGCAAGGCGTGGCCGGGGTTCACCTCATGGCCATTGAATGGGAGCATAAAGTTCCGGAAATCGCCGAACGGGCCGGCGTTCTCCCCCGGCCGTAAATCCTTCCCCCCGGGGTCAGAACTTATCTTCTGGCCCCGACAATTTATCTCTTTCAACCCGATTTGGAATATGGTATTTATGCAAGTTTGAATGCATTGCTATATCCGTTGAAAATTATTGCGGCATCAGGTGCCGAAAAACGCATACCGTATGGGGATGACAGGCACAGATGCCTGCTGACAAAAGAGGGGACAATGGAAGAGACGATCAACAGAGGCCATTTTATCGAGACCATTATCCGACAGGATGTGGCAGACAACAAAAACGACGGCCGGGTGGCCACCCGGTTTCCGCCGGAACCTAACGGATACCTGCACATCGGGCATGCCAAATCCATCTGCCTGAATTTTAACATGGCCCAAAAATTTTCCGGCCTTTGCAACCTGCGGTTTGATGACTCCAATCCGGCCAAGGAAAAACAGATCTATATCGATTCCATTGAATCCACGGTGCACTGGCTGGGGTTTGATTACGGCAGCGCCTTGTTTGCATCGGATTATTTTGATCAATTATATGTTTTTGCCAAAGAACTCATTGAAAAAGGCCTGGCCTATGTGTGCAGCCTGCCGGCCGAAGAGATCCGGGCATACCGGGGCACCTTGACTGAACCGGGAAAAAACAGCCCGTTTAGGGACCGGTCCGCAGCCGAGAACCTGGATCTGTTTTCACGCATGAAAAACGGGGAGTTTGAAGAAGGAACCCACACCCTGCGGGCCAAAATCGACATGGCTTCCCCCAATATCAATCTGCGGGACCCGGTGATTTACCGCATCAAAAAAGCCCCCCATCCCCGAACCGGGGACAAGTGGTGCATCTATCCCATGTATGATTTCACCCATTGTGTGTCCGATGCCCTGGAAGGCATTACCCATTCTTTGTGCAGTCTGGAATTTGAAGACCACCGGCCCCTGTATGACTGGTACTTAGACAATCTGTCCGTGCCCTGTCACCCGCAGCAGATCGAATTTGCACGCATGAATATCAATTACACAGTGCTGTCCAAGCGCAAGCTCCAGCTCCTGGTGGACCAGGGCCATGTGGCGGGCTGGGACGATCCCCGGCTGCCCACCCTGGAAGGGATGCGGCGGCGGGGGTACACGCCTTCTGCCATCCGGAAATTCTGCGACACCATTGGCGTGTCCAAAAAGGAAAGCCGCATCGACGTGGGCCTGCTGGAGTCCTGCCTCAGAGAAGACCTCAATGAAAACGCGCCCCGGGCCATGGGGGTGCTTAGACCTTTGAAGGTGATCATTGAAAATTATCCGGAAGATAAAACTGAAACCCTGACATCCATGGTCCACCCCCAGAAACCGGAGATGGGCACCCGGGAAATCACTTTTTCAAAAGAGATTTATGTGGAGCAGGATGATTTCATGGAAGATCCTCCGAAAAAGTTCTTCCGCTTAGGCCCGGGCCGGGAGGTGCGGCTGCGCAGTGCGTATCTGGTGACCTGCAAACAAGTGGTCAAAGATGATCAGGGACATGTCACATCCCTGATCTGCACCTATGATCCGGCAACAAAAGGCGGCAATGCGCCGGACGGTCGAAAGGTGAAAGGCACCATTCACTGGGTGGATGCCGGCAACTGCCTGTCCGCCCGGGTCAATCTCTATGACCGGCTGTTCATGGATGAAGATCCGGAAAAAGGGGGACAGGATTTTACACAGAATCTGAACCCCGCATCCCTGGAAATCCTGAATGACTGCAAACTGGAAAAAAATCTGGCCCATGCCCGGCCGGAACAGGTGTTTCAGTTTGAGCGCCTGGGGTATTTCTGTCTGGATGTCAAAGACAGCACTTCATCCGCTCCGGTGTTCAACCGCACCGTGACCCTGCGGGATACCTGGGCCAAAGTAACGGGAAAACAACGATAATGACTCAAACCCGATAACAACGGTTGGGAGGCAGATAATGATCGACCGGATGCAGCGGCTCTCTTTTCAGGACCTGACCCGGATTCACGACGCATCCATGAATGTTTTGCGCCACACCGGCATTGATTTCAACCATGAACGTATCGCCGGTCTGTTCAAGTCCCGGGGATTTAAAACAGACGGCACCCGGGTTTATTTTGAAGAAACCGACATCTACCGCGCGCTTTCCACCACGGTGCCGTCCTTTACCCTGCATGCCAGAAATCCGGCGAGAAATGTGACCATCGGCGGCCCGGACGGGTTCGTGTTCATCCCCACAGGCGGGGCTACTTATATTGCCGGCACTGACGGGACCCAGCGGCCGGCCACATTTGACGATTTCAAGGCCTGCTGCAAACTGGTTCAGACCTCGGATCAGGTGGATATGGGCGGGTATCTCATGGTTCAACCCACGGACCTGCCCTGGGAGACCGCCAACCTGGACATGATGCTGGCCTACATGACCCTGTGCGACAAACCTGTTTTCGGGGCCTCGGGCAGTGGCCAGGAAGCGGCAGATGCCCTGGAGATGGCCGCCATTATTTTCGGAGGCCGGGAAAAGATGCTGGATATGCCGGTGGTGGCGGCCGTGGCCAATACCCTGTCCCCTTTACGTTTTTCCAAGGAAGAAGGGGATGTGATTTTGCAGATGGCGGGCTGGCGCCAGCCCGTGGTGATTTCCAACATGATCCTGGCCGGGGTCAGCGGACCGGTGTCCCTGCCGGAACTGCTGGTTTTGGAGAACGCGGAAGTGTTGGCCGGTGTGGTGCTCACCCAGCTGGTGAGTCCGGGAGCCCCGGTACTGTATGGCTCTTCTTCCGCACCCATTGACATGCGCACCATGGTGTCGGCCGTGGGCACGTCCGAAGCCGTCAAGATCGCCAGTGCCACGGCCCAGATGGCCGGGTTCTACAAGCTTCCCTGCCGGGCCGGGGGCAGCCTCACCGACGCCCATCTGCCCGATGCCCAGGCCCTGGCCGAAGGCACACTCATGCTTTCCACGGTGGTGCGCAACGGGGCCCATTTCATCTATCATGCCTGCGGCCAGATGGGGTCGTATATCTCCATGGGGTATGAAAAATGGCTTCTGGACGAGGAGATCTGCCGCATGGTCAGAAACATCCTCACTCCCATGATTCCGGCCGGGGAAACCATTGACACGGACCTGGTGAACCAGGTGGGCATCGGGGGGCAGTATTTAACCCATCCTTCCACGTTTCAGAAGTTCCGGAACCTGTCTGCATCGCGTCTTTTTAACCGCAAAGACTACTCCCGATGGCAAAAAAGCGGGGCCATGCGGGTGGAGGATCAGGCATACAAAGCGTTAGGGCCCCGGCTGGAAAATTACGAAAAACCGCCCATCGACCCGGGACTGGAACATGCCCTGACCGCTTATGTGACGGCCAGAAAATTCAACCACCAGCCCGCAGCCCGGTTTCTGGACTGATGATTCTGTCTGATTGCGTTCAGGCCCGTTCCATGTTGAGCCTGGCCCCGTTGCTCACGTTCTGGAAAACCGAGCTGATTCCCCGGTGCCCACATATGGCGGATCTGTTTGACGGCATCATGGAGCGTCTGCCTCTGTCGCTTAAGGGAGACATTCAGGACATCTCCGCTTTGGCAGAATATCCGGACATCGTTCATACCCTGATGACCGCCGTGGTGTCCCCGGCATCCTATGACCGGGAGCTGACAGCAGCGTTCGCGCCCTGTTCATTTGAAGGGTTTTATGCCACCCCCGGGTTCCAGCACCTGTTTCTGGA
Organism: Desulfotignum phosphitoxidans DSM 13687; assembly: GCF_000350545.1. Taxonomy (GTDB): domain Bacteria; phylum Desulfobacterota; class Desulfobacteria; order Desulfobacterales; family Desulfobacteraceae; genus Desulfotignum; species Desulfotignum phosphitoxidans. Next base: position 66,935 of record NZ_APJX01000012.1, on the reverse strand, counting down.
CCGGGGCCATGCCTTGAAACCCACATTGAAAGAAAAATTTGATTCCGACATGGACCAGCGGTTTCTCAGCGTCTATTACCTGGTTCTGGAGCGTATTTACGGATTTTCCGGCCCGTTGCTGAGCAACCTGCACACCCGGGTCCTGACTGATGAGAAAACCGGACTGGACCGGTATTATGAAGAGGTCCCGGACTACCGGTTCGTGGATCTGACCCCGGTGGGTGTGCCCCGGCCTCTGTCGGAAGCGGATCATGAATGGATACTGGATCATCTGGCCGATCAGGTCCAGCTGGCCCGGCTCATTGATCTGTCACAGTTTGAATTCAGGGGATTTGTGATCATCCGGGTTCAGGATGTGACGGAAAAAGCGATTCTGTCGGCCCTGGAGCGGGACCTGGTGGATGAGAATTCCATTTTTGCATCTCCGGGGATCCAGCAGATCGAATCACGGCTTCAATCCCTGTTCCGGCGGCCGGACCTGGGGGTGTCCATCTCCTCGCTCAAGGGAGACCAGGTCATGGTGACCAAAAATGATCACCACTCAAAGGTGGATTGCCTGTTTTTAAATTCCCATCATTTTTGTCTCAAAGACCTGGAAGGATCGGTATGGATGACGGCAGCCCAGGGAGATGCCGTGTTCCGGGTGGCGGATCTGTCAAAAAAACAGCCGCTGATTCATGCCGAATCAGAAGCCGTGACCGCGGGTATCCGGTCCATGCTGCTGTCGCCTCTGGTATATCAGGGTCAACGGATCGGGTTGCTGGAGGTTTTTTCTCCCCATCCCCATGATTTCGGCCCGTTTGAAGCGATCCTCATGAGCCAGGTGACCCCGTTGTTTGCCGTGGCCCTGAAACGGGGCCAGGATGAATTGACCAAACAGGTCCAGACCGTGATAAAGGCCCAGTGCACCGCGGTGCACCCCTCTGTGGAATGGCGGTTTGAAAAGGCGGCCCTGGCCCATCTGGATGCCTTGCGCCGGGGAAAGCGTTCCCCGAGAATGGAGGATATTGTTTTCAAGGATGTGGTGCCGTTTTACGGGCAGTCTGACGTCCGGGGATCTTCCAGGGCCAGAAACCAGGGAATTCAGCAGGATTTGACCCGGCAGCTCACCCTGGCACTGGATATCATGACATCAGCGGCCGCAGCGCGGCCCTGGCCATTGCTGCGTCAATATGTGTTCCGGATCGAAACTTTGCTGACGGCTCTGTCCGGCGGAATGACCTCCAGTCATGAAAGCAGTGTGTTTTCACTTCTCAATCAGGAAGTGACTGAAACCTTTGACTCGCTGAAAGGAATTGCCGGTGATCTGGATGAGAAAATCCATGGTTACTGCCAGGAGGTGGATCCGGTGAGCGGCATGATCCATCACCGGCAAAAAGAATATGAGGACAGTGTGTCAGCCCTGAATTCAGGCCTTTCCGCTTATCTGGAGCAGGAAGATGCAAAAATTCAGCAGGCGTTTCCCCATTATTTTGAAAAACGCCGGACCGACGGGGTGGACTACATGATGTATATTGGTGCCGCCATGATGGAAACCGGTACCCTGCCGTCATTTCATATCCGGGATATGACCCTGTGGCAGATCATGGCGGCCCGGGGCATGGCGCTTTGCACGGAAAAGATCAAGCCGGACCTGAAGATCCCGCTGGATACCTGTCATCTCATTCTGGTGAACCACACCCCGCTGTCCATCCGGTTCCGGTATGATGAAAAACGATTTGATGTGGACGGAGCCTATGATGTCAGACATGAAATCATCAAGTCCCGGCTGGACAAAGCCCTGATCAAGGGCACCGGAGAACGCCTGACCCAGCCGGGGCGCATTGCCGTGGTGTATGCCACTCCGAATGAAGAAAAGGAGATTGTGCAGCACATCCGGTTTCTCACGGATCAGGGAAAACTGGAAAATGACCTGGAGCGCCTGGACCTGGCCGATATGCCCGATGTCATGGGACTCAAGGCGTTCCGGGTGGGGGTGACCCTGTCGGCCTGACCCTTCTCCGGGATTGGTTCAGGACAGGCCGGTCAGTCAGTCAGGCAAACCGCCACACCGTGCCGCCGGGGCCGTCCTCCAGAATAATGTTCATGTCCTGAAGCTGGTCTCTGATCTCGTCGGCCCGGGCAAAGTTTCTGTCTTTTCTGGCCTGAGTCCGCTCTGCGATCAATGCCTCCACCTGTTCCGGTGTCACGGTCATGTCCGCCATGCCCTTGTCTTTTTTGGCGGCAAACCAGGCAGAAGGCGTTTCAAGAAAAATGCCCAAAATACCGGAGATGGCAGCCATGTCCGTTCTGATCTGTGCCAGTTCGGTCAAGACCGCTTCATCAGGCCGGTCCGATGCCTGGTCCAGCATCTTGTTGCCTTTTTTCACGGTGTCAAACACTGCAGCCATGGCTTTGGCTGAGTTGAAATCATCGTTCATGGCATCGGAAAATGCCTGCCACAGGGGCCCGCCTCCCGGGGTGTTATCCGCATCCGGGGTGATGCCCAGGTTTTCCAGCCGTTCCAGAAATCCATAGATCCGGTCCAGGCCCATCCCCACCTCGTACATGGACTGTTCGCTGTAGTCAATGGGGCTGCGGTAGTGATTGGACAACAGAAACATCCGGATCACCTCGGGCGAATATTTTTCCAGCACATCCTTGATCATGGTGAAGTTGCCTAAAGATTTGGACATTTTCTCGTTGTTGATGTCCACAAATCCGTTGTGAATCCAGTATTTCACAAACTGGGTACCGAACAGGGCCTCACTCTGGGCGATTTCGTTCTCGTGGTGGGGAAAGATCAAATCCTTGCCCCCGCCGTGGATGTCAAACCCTTCGCCCAAATATTCATGGCTCATGGCGGAGCACTCGATGTGCCATCCGGGCCGTCCCTTGCCCCAGGGGCTTTCCCAATAAGGTTCGCCCGGTTTTGCCGGCTTCCACAGGGTGAAATCCAAAGGATTTTTCTTTTTTTCCTCCACGGCGATGCGTGATCCGGCCCGCATGTCTTCCGGGTTTCTGCCGGACAGCCGGCCATAAGTTTCAAACGCGTCAATGGAAAAATACACGTTTCCGTCATCCACGGCATAGGCCTTGCCTTTGTCAATGAGCTTTTCCACAAATGCGATGATATGCGTGATATGCTCGGTGGCCTTGGGTTCCATGGTGGGCCGCAGGACATTCAGCGCATCCATTTCATTGTGGAATTCATCAATATATTTTTCCGTGATGGCGGCACACGCCTCCCCGGTTTCATTGGATTTTTTGATGATCTTGTCATCCACATCCGTGAAATTGCGTACATAAGTGACTGCATATCCGATGCGGGTCAGCCACCGGAAGATCATGTCAAATACCACCACAGACCTGGCATGGCCGATATGGCTGGTGTCATAGACCGTGGGGCCGCATACGTACATCTTGACCGTGTCTTTTTCAATGGGAATAAACGTTTCTTTTTTACTGGTAAGTGTATTGTATATTTTTAAGCTCATATCATGTTTCCCTGATGTTTGGGTTGGTTTGCGCGGCAATCAATACAATGGCCTGGGCTGCGATTCCCTGTTTTCGGCCGATAAACCCCAGATGCTCGGTGGTGGTGGCTTTCACGTTTACGCATCCGGGTGATATCTCCAGTGTTTCAGCCATGCTGGCGGCCATTTCCTGTTTTTTGTGCCCCAGTTTCGGGACCTGGGCAAACACCGTGCAGTCCAGGTTCATGATCCGGTATCCGGCCTGTGCCAGGTTCCGGGCGCAGGTTGCCAGCAGGATGCGGGAATCGATGTTTTTGTATTTCGGATCCGTGTCCGGAAACAGATCCCCGATATCCCCCATGCCGGCTGCACCTAAGATGGCGTCGCACACGGCATGGATCAGCACATCTGCATCCGAATGACCGGCCAGGCCCATGTCATGGTCGATCATCACCCCGCCCAGAATCAGGTCCCGGTCTGTGGCAAACGCATGCACATCCGTGCCCATGCCGATTCTGATATCCAATGTTTCCATGTGTGTCAACATATGCCTTTTTCATGTTTGTGCAATTTAAAATTGATAAAATATCATATTCCCCGGCGGTTTGGAATATAAAACCCCATGAAGGGCATGGAACATTACAGAAGATTAGCGGCATCAGGTTGACGGTAATGCGGGAGTTACAGTTGAAACACCCTGTAAAAGGTGCTATGACAGGTTTCGTTAAGGTTTGAGTGGCAATTTTTAACACAAGCAGAGGCTGTGATGGGAGATAATCATGCAAACCATTTCCTGGGATGAATTTACAAAAGTAGACTTACGTGTCGGGCGGGTGCTGAGTGCAGAGGTGTTTCACCAGGCGCGTAAGCCGGCCTATGTGCTGCAGGTGGATTTTGGGGAAGAAATCGGGATCAGAAAATCAAGTGCTCAGATCACACATCTTTATAAGCCGGAGGAACTGGTGGGCAAGCTGGTGGTGGCGGTGGTGAATTTCCCCAAAAAACAGATTGGGCCATTGATGTCGGAGTGTCTGGTGACCGGGTTCCATAATGCCGATGGTGAAGTGGCACTTTGTGTTCCTGACAAGCCGGTGCCATTGGGTATGAAATTGCTGTAAGCTGCTGGAGAAAAATGCAAGCCATAGCGTTTTCAACAACAATTAGAAGAAGCAATCATGAATACGAAAATCATTAGAGGTGTTTTTTGCTTTGCCTTTCACCGGGTATGTGCCGCAGGGAACCGTTGTTTTCCACGACGGATTTAAAGCAGACGGTCGGCATCCCAGGTGCGCACAGGCCTGACAACAGGGTGGATTCAGATATTATTTTCAGGACCTATTGGAGGTTTTTATGATCAGCATGGAATTTTTAATTACGTCGTTCATTGTGGTGGTGTTGCCTGGAACCGGGGTAATCTATACCATTTCCACCGGTCTGTTCAGGGGCACTCGGGCTGGTGTGTTTGCGGCAACCGGGTGTACGGCCGGGATTATTCCGTCCATGCTGTCCTGTATTCTGGGGTTGGCAGTCATCTTTCATACCAGTGCCCTGGCGTTTCAGGTCCTGAAATTTGCCGGGTCCGCGTATCTGCTTTATCTGGCCTGGTCCATGTGGCGCCAGACCGGCACCCTGGAGCTGACGGCTGAAGAAAACCGGAAAAGCATGTTTAAGATCGCATTCAAAGGCTTTTTGATCAATATCCTCAACCCGAAGCTGACCATTTTTTTTCTGGCCTTTTTGCCCCAGTTCATCCCGGTCCAGGCACCTATGCCTGTTCTTAACATGCTCGTGCTGGGAAGTGTGTTTATGGGGATGACATGGGTCGTGTTCATTGTGTATGCCCTGCTGGCGGACAAAGCCCGCATCTGGATTGCCAATTCTCCGGGAAAGGTCAAATATGTGCAGCGCACCTTTGCCGCCATGTTTGCCATGCTGGGGGCCAGGCTGGCGTTTTCCGGGCGGTGATGCCTGTTTGTGGATTCAGGCACACCTTGAAATAGCCATGCGGCGGGATCTGACCCAGGTTTTTTTCAACATCTGAAAGGTATTGCCGGGCATGCCAAAGGGCAGATCCACAAAGGAAAATTCCTGTTCAATGTTGATCTGTCCGATATGGCGGCTGTCAAGGCCGGCCTCGTTTGAAATGGCCCCCACAATATCTTTGGGCCGCAGGCCATGGCTGTTGCCCACCTCAATCCTGTAGCGCTCCATTCCTTTTTCAGGGGGAGGCGTATGGGGGGCTTCCGGTGTTACCGGCACTGTTTTTTTGGAGACCACTGGTTTTTCAACCCCTGTTTTTTTGGGGAATGCTGGTTTTTTAGACGCTGCTCTTTTAGGCGTCGCCGGTTTTCCAGGCGCTTTTCTGACAGCGGTTCGAGAGACCTTTGCCGGCATATCCTTCAGAAAAAACGGGGTGTCTCCATGGGCCATCTTTGCCAGGGCTGCGGCTACTTTTGCCACAGGCACATTTTCCTGTTGGGCATAGTCGCTGATCAGGGTTTCAAAAACGTCTGCATCGGTATCTTTTGTTGAGAGCGCCTTGGAAATGCGGTTGTAAAACGTGGTGATCCGTTTTTTGTTAATGGTTTCACTGGACGGCATGACCAGTTCTTTGATTTTTGTGCCGGTCTGTTTTTCAATGGCTTTGAGCATCCATTTTTCATTTCTGTTCAACAGGAGAATGGCTTCGCCGGTCCGTCCGGCCCGGCCGGTGCGTCCGATCCTGTGAATGTAGGGCGCCACCTTGGACGGCATATCGAAATTCACCACATGGGAAATCCGGTCCACATCCAGGCCCCTGGCTGCCACATCCGTGGCCGCAAGGATATCGATATGTCCTTTTTTCAGACGGTTCACAGCCTGTTCCCGGGCGTTCTGGGCCATGTCCCCGTTCAGGGCCTCTGCCTTGAATCCGCCGGCTTCGAGGGCTGCGGCCACTTCAAGGGTTGCCGCTTTGGTCTTGGTAAAGACAATCACGCCGTCAAAATGAACCGACTCAAGTATCCGGACCAGTGTACCGGTTTTTTTTCTCTGATCCATCATGCAGTATTGCTGGTGAATGTTACCGGAGTCCGGCGTATCCTGGGGCAGTATGATCTGCTCCGGTGTGTTCAGGTATTTCCGGGCGATTTTTTGCACGGGTCCGGGCATGGTGGCGGAAAACAGCGCAGACTGGCGATCCCGGGGTGTTTTGTCCAGAATCCATTCCACATCTTCGATAAATCCCATATTCAGCATTTCGTCCGCTTCATCTAAAATCAGGCAGAAGAGATCTGAAAAAGACACGGTCTTTTTTTTCATATGGTCCATGAGCCGGCCCGGGGTCCCTACCACCACATGGACGCCCCGCTTAAGCTGGTTGAGCTGAACGCCATAGCTTTGTCCGCCGTAGACCGGCAGAACGTTCAGTCCGGGCATGTTTTTGCCATAGTCTTTAAAAGATGCTGCCACCTGGATGGCCAGTTCCCTTGTGGGAGTCAGCACCAGCACCTGGGGCTTTTTGTTTGTCAAATCAATGCGGGACAGCAAAGGCAGGGCAAAAGCGGCTGTTTTTCCCGTGCCGGTCCGGGCCTGTCCCAGTACATCTTTTCCTTGGATCAGACAGGGAATGGTCCGGGACTGGATGGGGGTGGGGGTGTCATATCCCAGATCTTTCAGGGCGGAAAACACAATCGGGTTTAGATTCATTTGCTCAAACCCGGTCGCGGGTAAATTTTTTTGAGGCATGGTATTCCTTAAATATTTATGCAGTCACACCGGTTTCCAATCCTTAGCCGGTGCTATCGTTTAAAGCCTGTATGGTATGTCAATTGGAAGAACACAGGATCTGATGGATCAGTAGAACAAGGTATCATACACCCATTTGATGGTTTTACAAGGAATTAATATCCAATATGCTATTTATTCTTTGAAATAAATGGAAAAAGGATCAACAAAAAGGTTGATGAAAAATGGGTGTTCCCGGTTTTCTTGACAGATCGGCCATGGACATTTATAGTGCAAAAAATTCGAAATTTCAGGGATAGGTATGCCTGATATTGTTTTTTTTAAAAGATACCCCGGGAATGAGGAGAAATTTTTATGTCCACGCTGGTCAACATTCTGATTCTAAGTATTGCTGTTTTTCTGGTCGCAAACTTTCTTCCGGGTATCCGGATAAAAAATTTCATGACCGCAGTCATTGTCGCCATTGTTTACAGTGTGATCAGTTTTCTGTTCGGCTGGCTCCTGATTTTGATTTCCCTGCCGTTTATAATCATTACATTCGGCTTGTTCAAACTGGTGATCAATGCCATTCTTTTGTGGGGCACGGATAAATTGGTTCAGGATTTTAAAATCAGGGATTTTTTTACCACATTCATTGCGGCTCTGTGCATCACCCTGGTTGATTCCTTTATAAAATGGGCGTTATAGATTGATCTGGCCGTCGTAAATTGTCATTGGTGATTTCCGCCTTGAACTCGTCGACATAGCCCGTCTGCCGACAGCAGACGTGGCACTGGAGACATTCAAAGGCTGTCAGATTCATTTTTCAAAGGAGGCTCGGAAGCGATCACGATGCGGTTCCGGCCGGATGCCTTGGCCTGGTAAAGTGCGGTGTCCGCCCGTTTGATGATATCGTCGCCGGTTTCATCGAAAACAAGCCCGGCAACCCCGAAGCTGGCTGTGACCGGATCACCGCTTTCAAGCAGATCTGCTTTTGCTATGGCACATCGGATCCGCTCTGCATACGCAAACGCCTCGTGAACATCGGCCAGCGGCATTAAAATGATAAACTCCTCTCCACCGAAACGGGCCACCAGATCTTCGGCCCGGGTCCGGGTTTTCATCAAGTCGGCATATGCCTTGAGCACCCGGTCCCCGGCATCATGACCCCAGGTGTCGTTCACCCGCTTGAAGTGATCGATATCGGTCATGATCAACGAAAGGGGCTGAGACCGCCGAAGGGCCAGGGAAATCATTTCCTGGATCCGTTCGGAGAAAAACCGCCGGTTGGCCAGTCCGGTCAAAGGATCGATCCGGGTGAGCTCCAGGATTGTTTTATTGGCCTTCGTCAGTTCCCGGTTTTTGACATTCAACTGACGGGTGAGGTTGTTGAGTTCCTGATTGAGTGCCACCAGTTCATCGCTTAAGGTTGAGATTTCCTCCACATCCAGTTGGCCCAGGGCCAGTATATGGCCGGAGGAGGCATAAAAATGGAACCTGCAGGTCTGGGACAGGCCGGAAGGGGTGTCAAATTCCAGCAGATGGACCGTGTCCGGACAGGTGGCAGCCTGATCCAGCTGAAACGTCTGGTGAAAGTCGCGAATCAGCCTCTGGAATGGTTTGCCCGTCACAGGACCGCCGATATAATGGTCGGCAAACCGGTTGGCATGCTGGATAATGCCGGTGTTGTCCATGATCAGAAACAGAATCTGGGCATGATGGTTGAGATACTGAACCAGCTGTGTCGGGTCCTGATATTTGGTCCAGATCATTTGTCTGCCTGCCAGAGGGTGTAAGGATTTTGGATCAGGTTGGCGTTGAGATACCGGGGATCATCAGTCACTTCCGGGCCGGCCCAGGGCGGGATTGAAAACGGCTGGTCCGGGGCGGTTAACTCGATTTCCGCCACCACCAACCCCTGGTTGGCCCCTGAAAACCGGTCGATCACCCATGTCATGCTCTGATGCAGACAGGTGTGCCGGCATTTTTCAATGAGCTTGCCGTCACAGAACCGGTCCAGCATCTGCCTTGCATCTGTCACTGGAATCTCATATTCATATTCCGGCCGCACCAATTCAACGGGGAGGCCTTTGATGGTTAACACGCCTTTTTCTCCTTTGATGCGGACCCGCACGACTTTTTCCGGGGTGTTGAGCAGATATCCCTGGCAGATGTTGACCCCCCGGGACAGGTCCGCCGGCTGGGCGATGACCAGAAATTTTTTTTCGATTTCAATTCCCATGGCATGATCCTTTACAAGAATATTGGATTACTATACCATATCCGATACTGATGTGAAACGGGATAATCCGGCTTTCACTCTGTAAACAAAGAAACACAAGTAAAATATGCACAAGTCAAGGAGAGCATGCCGCACCCGACAGATAGCCGGCCCATCGTCCTGTTGACGGATTTCGGTCATATTGATGCGTTTGTGGGAATTCTCAAGGGCGTGATTCTGTCCATCCATCCAAAAGCCCGGATGGTGGACCTGTGTCATGAAGTGGCACCCCAGGATATCGGGCATGGGGCCCATCTGCTGGACATTTCCCTGGAATATTTTCCAAAGGGCTCGATTTTCTGTGCGGTGGTGGATCCGGGTGTGGGATCCTCCCGGCGGGCCGTGCTGGTGGAAACCACGGATTATTTTCTGGTGGGCCCGGACAACGGGGTGCTGTGGCCGGCGGCCGGCAGAAACAGGATCCGCCGGATCATTCACCTGACCCGGTCCCGGTATTTTCTTCCCCAGGTAAGCACCACATTCCACGGCCGGGACATCTTTGGGCCGGTGGCGGCCCATCTGTCCGCCGGTATTGATCCCGGGGCGTTCGGCCCGCAGGTGTCTTGTCTGACCCCATTTGCCTTTCCAGAGCCAAAGCCCATAGCTGGCGGAATGATTCTGACAGTCCGTCATATCGATACCTTCGGCAATATCGGTCTGAACCTGACCCGGGAGCAGTTCAGACAATTTGCGGACAAAGGATTCTGCATGCGGGTGAATCAAGTAGATATCACCGGGCATTACCATTCATATGCAGCGGCCCCGGAAAAAATCCCCTTTGTGATGACCGATTCTGCCGGATTTATGGAAATTGCCGTTAAAAACGGGGATGCAGCATCCCGGCTCCATGTGAAAAAAAATGATCCCGTGGTCCTGACAGCCAGGGGAGAAAAAAACGATGATGGTGGCCTGTAATGTGTAAAACAGGCGGGTCTGTCTGGTCGACAAACTATTGTGTCCCGTGCCTGAAAATGGTATGTTTCCGGCATTTGCAATAAAATTGAACCGGTTTATGCCACGGAGGAAAAAAACAAGAAAAATGAATTTAAAGGAAACCATTCGCAGTATTCCGGACTGGCCCATTGAAGGGGTTGTTTTCAGGGATCTCACCACCTTGATGCAGAACCCGAAATCGTTTGCATATGCGTGTGATTTGCTGTACGACCGCTATAAAGACAAAGGCATTGATAAAATTGTGGGCATCGATGCCAGAGGGTTTGTCTTCGGCGGGGTGGTGGCCTATAAACTGGGCATTGGATTTGTGCCGGTCAGAAAAAAAGGCAAGTTGCCCGGCAGCACCATCCAGGAAACCTATGCGCTGGAATACGGCACCGACACCCTGGAGATCCATGAGGATGCCATATCCCCCGGAGAAAAAGTGGTGATCGTGGACGATCTGATTGCCACGGGCGGCACGGTGGGTGCCGCAGTCAAACTGGTGAAAAATCTGGGAGCGGATCTTTTGGAGTGTGCGTTTGTGGTGGAACTGCCTGATCTCAAGGGACGGGACCAGATTGACGGATGCCCGGTCTTTGCCATGGTCGAGTTTGAAGGAGATTAAATGATGCGGTCACGTATCCTGGTGTTGCTGGCTTGTGCCGCCATAATGAGTGCCTGTGCCGCATCCTATGGAAAACTGGTGTCCAGCCCCGTGTCCCGGGATCAATATCAGCAGCAGACCCTGCCGTCCGATCTTCAGTATTATTACTGCGGCCGGTCCGGGCTGCCATATGCCGTGGTGGGAATCGATGACACATACCCGTTCAATGACCGGCTCTGGTTCAGGATAGACACCATGGATGACGTATACAAAAAGATCTATAATTTAAGTGATATTCATCCGAATGCCCGCTTCATGCGGGCGGCCGATATCCTGGATCCGGCCGGCAGGCGGATCGGTGTGTGGTTTTCCTTTTATCATCATACCCCGGTGCGGATCGATCCGGATTCCGGGATGCTGGAAATTTTCAGTCCCTATGATCCCAACGAGGATGAGGGGCTGATTCTAAATTGACCGATTGTTCGCCTGCAGGTTCCGGCCCGGTTCGCTTAAACCGCATCAGGCCGGTTTGAACGGGCTTCCTTCCACCCGGTTTCTTCCGTTTTCCTTGGCCTGATACAGGAAATGATCTGCGGTGTCGATCAGTCGATCCGTGGAAAAATCATCCGTGATCTGGGCCGGGTCCAGGCAGGTGACCCCGAAACTGGCAGTGATGGAAATGGGCACCTCATCATGGGTAACCGGGGTGTCGGCTATTTTTTTTCGCAGCCGCTCGGTACATTGGCATGCCTGATCATATGCGGTTTCCGGCAGGACAATGACAAATTCTTCTCCCCCATACCGGGTCACCCAGTCCAGGTCTTTTCGGATCACACGGTGTATGGTGTTGACAAATTCAACGAGCACGGTGTCTCCGGCACTGTGACCAAAGGTGTCGTTGACTTTTTTGAAAAAATCGATATCCGTGAGTACTAAAGAGATGGGGGTCTGATACCGTTGCGTTCGCGTGATCTCTTTGGCCAGCTGCCGGGACAGGTAATTCCGGTTGTAGCATCCGGTCAACGGATCAGTGATGGACAGTTTTCTGATTTTTTCATTGGAAATTTTCAGGTCGTTGATCTTTTCCTTGAGCTGCCGGCTCAACCGGTACCGTTCCAGATGAACGGTGATGCGGGCCAGCAGTTCTTCTTTGGCAAACGGTTTGACCAGATAGTCGGATACCCCGGCATTGAAAACATTCAACAACTCTGATTGATCCGGTGTGGCGGTCAGGCAGATAATGGGCAGATCGGACCGGTTCAGTTCTTTGCGGATTTTTTTTGAAAGGGCATCACCGTTCATGTTGGGCATGAACAGGTCTGTGATCACCACATTGATGTCATCCGCGTGACTGCTGAAAAGTGCATATCCTTCCTGACCATCTTTGGCTTCAATCACCTGGAGCCCTTCCTGGATCAAAATATCCGCCACAATCTGTCTGGCCACCACATTGTCTTCCACCACCAGGGCGGTCATACCCTGGGACAGGGCCACGGGTTTTAAAATGCGGTCCACTGTTTCCAGCAGTTCTCCTTCAGCAAAGGGCTTGGTGATAAAATCCGCCGCGCCTGCGGAAAATCCTTTTTTCCGTTCCGACATCGTATTCTGGCCGGTGACAAAAATGACCGGTATCCGGCTGTTCCGATGTCGTGAAATCCGGTCGGCATAATGGGGACTTCGCAGTTTTTTGCAGGTTTCCCATCCGTTAAGCCCGGGCATTTCCACATCCAGGGTGATCAGGTCCGGTGGCCGGTCCGTGCAGGCGGAAACCAGGGCGTCCAGTCCGTTGGCCGCCTCGATGATTTCATAACCGCCGGGTTCCAGTTCTTCCCTGATGGCCATTCGCATTGCTGCGCTGTCGTCCACCACCAGGACCTGAAGAAAGGGGGATGATGAATTGGGGGGATGGTTTTTCGTTTCAGTCATCATGTTCTTTCGGGTTGGTTATTTATTGTGCGGGATTTGGGTTGATAAAAAATGGTTTTCAGGTGACGTCCGGGTTCCAGATCGGTACATATGCCGGTAAGAGACTCACTGGCACCCAACAGCAGATATCCATCCGGTTCCAGAACCGCCGCTGTTTTTTCAAACAATCGTTTTCTCATTTCCATATTAAAATATATCGCAACATTTCTCATCAGGATCAAGTCAAATTTGCCCATTCCGGCAAAAGAATGAAACAGATTCATTTTTCGGAAAGAAACCATGGCCCGGATCTCATCATTGATTTTCCATTGATTTTCCAATGGGGTGAAATACCGGTCCAGTTTGTCCACAGGCAAGCCCCGGGTGATTTCGAAACTGCTGAAATAACCGGCGCTGGCTTTGGCCAGTGCTTTGGCAGATATATCTGTCCCCAGTAAATAGATGCGATATGCATTCATGCACGGGAGAAGGTCTTTGAGTACCATGGCGACACTGTATATTTCCTGGCCCGTGGCGCAGGCCGCACTCCAGATGCGGATGGGAATGGGCCGTCCTTTTTTCAGATATCCGGCTCGATGGTCGATCACGTCCGGTAAAATTTTGTATTTGAGGAGATCAAACGCTTTTTCATCCCTGAAAAACAATGTTTCATTGGTGGTGATGGCATCAATGATCTGCTGGGCCAGGGCATGGGTTTTGTCTGCTCTGGCCTGTTCATACAATGCCGTATAGGATGGAAATCCGAGTGTATCCGCCATTTTCCCTAATCGGGTCTCAAACAGATACGTTTTGGAAGGAAGGATGTCCATACCGGATATTTCCCGGATGTAATCCGCCAGAAGCTCACATTCTGAAGGGCGTATCTTCAGCATGGGGTGTTTAAACGATTCGGTTTCAGCAAAGGCCGGTCACTGCAGGGTGTCATGGATCACATCCCAAAAGTGGGTCTGACGGTTTTCATGATTTCCCGGGCCAGGTTGTCCAGGGGGGCCACGATATCCACAATTCCGGAAGCCACCGGTTGTTTTGCCATGCCGAACACAATGCTGGTGGCTTCATCCTGGGCAATGATCACGGCCCGGTGCTCTTTCATCAAAGCCAGGCCTTTGTCACCATCCTGTCCCATACCGGTCATGATGACCCCGGTGGCCCGGTCTTTGAAATGATGGGCCACCGACCGGAATAAATAGTCGGCAGACGGCCGGCACCCGTTTTCCGGAGGATCCTGGGTGATGCGGATCATTTGTTTGGTCCTGTTTCCTGCTGAAACGATTTTCATATGACTTCCGCCGGGGGCGATAAACACTTTGCCCGGAACCAGTATGTCCCCGTCTTGAGCCTCCACAACCGGCACTTTGGATTGCCGGTCCAGACTTTCGGCCAAAGCCCGGGTAAATCCGGGGGGCATGTGCTGGACAATGAGGATCGGCACGGTCAGATTCCCGGGCAGGGCCGGAATGAGTCGCGCCAGTGCGGCCGGACCGCCGGTGGAAACGCCGATGGCGACCACGTCGGATGAATTTCGTGGAAAATCGGCGGTAAAGGCCGGAACGATGGGGTCAGGTGTCTTTGTTTCGGTGATGGGGGGCAAAACGGATCGATCCAAAGAAACGTCTGTGCGATGGCTGTTGAGGATGGAACGGATTTCCATTCTTCTAGAAAACGAGCGTAACAAAGGTGCCAGGTCTTTTTCCAGTTTGCGTTTGTTTTCTGTGACATTTTTTTCCGAGGGTTTGAGAACAAAGTCGAATGCGCCGGCCTCCAGGCTGGTGATGATACGCCGGCCGCCCCGGCCGGCATCCGAACTGAGCATGATGACACCCACCCGGGGGGATTGTGATTTGAGCCGGGTCAGCACTTCCATTCCGTCCATGCCCGGCATTTCAATGTCCAGGGTCATCAGATCCGGTTTCAGCGACGTTACCCTTGCCAGAGCGGAATGGCCGTCCCGGGCCGTTCCCACGACTTCCATGCCCGGGATATTGCCGATGACGTCCGATATCATCATCCGGAATACAATGGAATCATCCACCACCAGTATGCGAAGATTTTTCTGTGAAAGGGTCATTCAAGCACCGTGGCCACATCGAGTATGCCGATCAGTCCCTGTTCATGCCGCAGCACCGACTTGAAGCACCGGCCTTGAATTCCCTGAATATTGCCGGGGGGAGGGGCCAGATCCCCGGGAGCGATGTCAATCACGTCCCCGATGGCGTTTACCACCAGCCCGACGGATTCCTCCTGAATTCTGACGATAATGATCCTGTGGGAAACAGAGTCGGTGAAACCGCTTTCTTCAGAAAGTCCCAGCCGGCGGTTCAGGTCAATCACCGTGACAATGCTGCCTCTCAGGTTGATAATGCCGCTGATCGTGTCCGGTGCCAGTGGCACGGGCGTCATCTGTGTGGTCTTGATAATTTCCTGGGTCTCCAGGATATCGATACCACACAGGGATTCTCCGGCAAAAAATGTGACGATCCTGTTGATTTCCTCAGCCATGTCTATCCGTTAAAATTTGCATCGGTCGGTTCTGACTTTGATGTTTTCAGCCAATTCGCTCAACGAAGCGATACTTTCATTGATCTGGGTGCTGCTGTCGGTAATTTCAACTGCAGAATTGGAAACCAGAGCGATATCTCTGGCGATTTCCGTGGCTGCGGTCGAACTCTGAGTCACATTTTCAGTAATGTCGGTCATGTTCCGGGCCGCCTGGCTGACATTGCCTGCGATTTCCCGGGTGGTGACGGACTGTTCTTCCACGGCGGCGGCAATGGTGGACACAATCTCATCCACCTGGTTGATGACACCGGTGATCTGACTGATCCGGTTAACGGTGCCATCCGTGGACTGCTGAATACCTGCAATTTTATTTTTAATCTCTGCACTGGCTGTGGCCGCCTGTTTGGCCAGTTCCTTGATTTCATTGGCCACCACGGCGAATCCTTTGCCGGCTTCCCCGGCCCGGGCTGCCTCGATGGTGGCATTCAACGCCAGAAGATTGGTCTGTTCGGATATTTCCGTGATGGATTCGGTCACCTTGCCGATATCCCGGGCCGCTGTCCCCAGCTGGTTCACTGTGTCGGATGCCTGGGTGGCCTGGTCCACTGCGTCATGGGTGATATGTCTGGCCCGGTCGGCGCTTTCAGCGATTTCACTGATGGTGGCGGTCATTTCCTCTGCGGCCGCCGCCACGGTGTTCAGGTTGGCGGATGCATTTTCCGTGGCACCGGCCATGGAGGTCATGTTGGTGCTCATCTGTTCTGCGGCGGATGCCACGGTATTGGACCGCTGAGCGGTTTGTTCCGCACCGGACTTCATCTGGGTTGAGATGGTGGACAATTCAGTGGATGATCCCGCCAGGGTCACCGTGCCTTCAGCCAAATCCTTGAACATGGCCCTGAGTTTCATGGCCATGGTGTTCAAAGAGTCTGCCAGCAGACCGATCTCATCTTTTCGTTTGATTTGCAGTGTATGGGTGAAGTCCCCTTCTGCCAGTTTTTCTGCAAACCAGCTTCCCTGGACAATGGGCCGGGTCATGGTCCGGGATAAATAATATGCCAGGACAATGATGACCAGGATGCAGCATATGGCGATGATGCCCATGGTCCGCTGCAAGACAAACGCCGGGGCCAGGGCTTCGGATTTGTGAATCTGGGTGATGATGGCCCAGGATGTGTCACCGATTTCAAAGGGAGTGAACACGGACATTACGGGCGTGCCGTTATAATCCGTGGTCATCATTTCTCCGGTGTCACCCTTTAACGCAGCCTGAACCGCCGGCGTGTCCACCTTGCCTTTATCGCCTTGTGCAAATGAGGCCACCACAGAACGGTTTTCAGGATCCAGAAGGGAATTGGAACGCATCCGCATGTCCTGGCCCACCAGAAAAAGCTCTCCGGATTTTCCCATGCCGCTGTCTGCGGACAGAATTTTTGTGATCGTATCGATGGACAACTGAATGGCCACCACCCCGATGATATCCCCGTTTTTCTTGACCGGTGCCGCCACAAATTGGGCCGGCATGTTTCCTGACGGTGCATAGGGTGCCATATCAGACACCAGGACCCCGCCTTTGGATGCAGCCTCCCACGCATGCTGGAGCGGGGATTTGATCGTGGTCACCCGGGTGCCGAAATCCGGTTCCTTGGACACGGAAAACACAATATTGCCTTTCTGGGCATCCAGCAGAAAGATGTCATGATAGCCCTGCTGGGCCATGTGAAAGGAAAATTGCGGGAAAAACTGGTCATGACGGTGGCGGTAATTGGCCGGGGCCTGGTACTGACCTTGTTTTTGCCCGACGAACCGTCCACTGTTCACCCCGCCTTCCGTGTTAAAGGAAAAAGAAAGCGACTCCAGAGCGTCGATGACATAAGGGGTATGAGCCAGGATCGCCACATCGTTTTCCCGGTCCGCATAAAACTGGGTCATTTCATGTTTTTTCAAATCCCGGATCGCCATATATTTTTCAAAGGTCTGGCGGGTCAATCCGTCAATGGTCATCCATTGGGAAACCCCTCCCAGTATGGCAAAAGGAATGATGCCCACGGCCAGCAGTGCAGCAATGAATTTCGATTTCAAACGCCAGTTTTTAATATTCATTTACTCATCCCTCCTGATAAAATCAAAATTTATATATCCAAAATATGTGTATGAATGCTTTTTAACAGTTTTTCCTGGTCCAGTTTGATCTGGTAATCATCGACCCCGGCGGCCTGTCCTTTTTCGAGATCCGAGTCATCTGCCAGGGTGGACAGGGAGATGACCGGCAGATGGGCCAGTTCCGGGTCGCCCTTGATGGTCCGGGTCAGGGTGAATCCGTCCATATGGGGCATTTCCAGGTCTGTGATGACCAGAGACAGATCTTTCACATGTGTTTTAATAAGATCCAGGGCGATCTGTCCGTCTTGGGCAGCGATCACATGAAACCCCTCTGCTTCGATCCGGGTTTTGATCAGATTTCTGAAAAACGCGGAGTCTTCAGCAATGAGAATGGTTTTTTTGTTCACCGAATCACTGGATGCCGCCTGCACCGGGGTGTCTTTGTACCATTGAGGGTATCGTTTTCGGGCCACCTGGTCCGGGTCCACCACCATGACCGTGTGCCCGTCCAAAGTCATTGATCCTGAAATGCCGGGCTGGGACAGGGTTTGGCTGTCCAGGATTTCACTGGTTTCCAGGGCATCTACAGGTCCGGTCACGCGCAGCCCCATGGTTCGATCCCCCAGATCGCACACCACCACCACCATGATCTCTTCCATGGGCACAGGACCAATGTCTGCCACGTCATCTATGGCACATAAAGGCAGGGGGGTGTTCCGGGTCTGGACAACGGTCATATGGCCCATGGTTTCCAGGTGCCGGGCCGGTATTTTTTCTATATGGATCACCCGGTCCAGAGGAATGGCGAATCGCTCCTCCGGGGCCCCCCGGAAGGTGAGATATGAACGCACCTCTTTTTTTTCAGTCACACGAAGGTCTGTTTTTTCATAAGAGGTTTCAGATGGTTTGACCGGCAGGAGTTCAGCGGTTTCAGCCAAAGAGGAAATATCCAGGATCAAAGCCACCCGGCCGTCTCCCATGATGGTGGCTCCGGCGTAGGCACCGCATGATTTGAGATGCCGGCCCAAAGGCTTTACCACAATTTCTTCCGCGTCCTGGAGTTCATCCACAATCAGCCCATAGGTCAAAGAACCCGTGGAAACCACGGCGATATTCAGCGCACTGGATGCATGAAATCGCCGGTCTTTCCCGGGCATGGTTCTGCGGTCCCGGTTTTCGGCAGATTCTGTCTGGGTTTCAGAGGATCGGCGGTCGGCAATGTGATGCCGCCGGTCGGTTTTCAATACATCATCGTCAGGACAGATATAAGTGCGGGGCAGCTGAAGGATATCCGACAGTCGGACCAGCGGCAGCAGCTCTTCCCGCAGCCGGATAACGGGGGCGTTGCTGATGAATTCGATTTTTTCCGCGACCCGGCCCGGTGGAATCCGAACCAGTTCTTCCAGATTTGCCTGGGGGATGGCAAATCGCTGGGCTTCCGTCTGAATAATCTGGCTGGGGATAATGGCCAGTGTCAGAGGCACTTCAATCAAAAAACGGGACCCGAGTCCGGGCTGGGATTCAATTGTGACTTTTCCGCCGATGGATTCAATATTGCTTTTAACCACATCCATGCCAACACCCCGGCCTGACAGGTCATTTACCGCCTGGGAGGTGGAAAATCCGGGCATGAAAATAAGAGCGCATTTTGTTTTCTCATCCATGTTCCGGACCTGATTCTGCGTGATCAGGCCCAAAGCGACCGCCCGTTTTGCCAGTTTGTCCGGGTCCATTCCCCGGCCGTCATCGATGATTTCAATAAAAATCTTTCCCGCCCCCTGGCTGGCTTTGAGAACCACTTTTCCCACCGGGTCTTTGCCCTGGTTTTCACGGATATCCGGGGGCTCGATGCCATGATCGATACTGTTTCGCACCAGGTGAAGCAGCGGATCGGTCACGGCTTCCAGGAGATTTTTGTCCAGTTCGACCCGCCGGCCTTTGATGACCAGATGAATTTTTTTTCCCAAAGCCGTTGAAAGATCCCTCACCAGCCTGGGGAACCGGTCAAAAATTTTTCCCATGGGCTGCATGCGGGTGAGCATCACGGTTTCCTGAAGCTCTGAGGTGACGTGGTTGATCCGCTGTCCCACCCGCTGGATGGCCTGGGGGTCCCGGGTGGCAATGGCTTGCAGCAGCTGGTTTCTGCTCAAAACCATTTCTCCGGCCAGGGTCATGAGATTGTCCAGCAGGGTCAGGTCCACCCGAACAGGGGGTTGGATCAGCCGGTCATGTCCCTGAAGCCCTTTGGGGACTTTTTTTTCGATGCAGGTATCTGTTTCCCCAGGATCCGGGTCAGGCTTCGCTGTTTCCGGCATGGCAGTATCCGGCACAGGCGCCTCAGCCGGGGTATCCTCCCGGGTGTTTGCCGGCAACAGACCGCTGGTTGGGTTCAGGGTGTGAATCAATCGGTCATCGAGCTCGAATACGATAAGGATCTCTTCTTTGGCCAGCACCGAGGCAAACAGCATTAAAATATAAGGACCGGCCCCATCCGTGCCGGCCAGGGGGACATATTTTTTTTCGATGCGGTACACAAGCATCGTCCCATATGCTTTTGTTTTGGATGAGAGGGTTTCCAGATATTTTTCCCCAGAGACATCAATGGTTTCAAGGGGAATCTCCACAAAAAAAACAAGCTTGTTTTCATTTTCCAGCCGGCGGCAATCCGATTTTTCCAAAACAAACACGGGGGAGCCGTCCCGGGCGGAAATGATGATCGGGTCATCGTCATGGGGTGTTTCCGTGTGCGGTTGTATCCCGGGATCTGAATCCAATGCAGCGTCAGCAAAGGCATCCGGGTTCGGATCCGGTTTCCGGGAAGGGATGTCGGTATTTTTCCGGGATCCCGCGCTGATGGTTTCCAGGGCCGTGACTGTGTCGGAAATATCAATTTTGTCACTGTGATCCAGATACTGGATCATGTGGGTCAATGCATCGGATGCCTTCAGCAGAAAATGGATCACCTCGGCATTGGGATCAAGCGTGTCTTCCCGGATCAGTCCCAAAACCGTTTCCATGGCATGGGCCAGCCGGGTGATGTTTTGGATGCCCAGAAAGCCGGAGCCGCCTTTGATGGAATGAACGGCACGAAATACTTTGTTGACCCGTTCCCGGTCCGGACCCATGTCTTTTTTTTCAATGCGGATCAGGTCCTCTTCAATGGAAGCCAGGTGCTCTAAAGATTCTTCGGCAAACGCTTTTTTGATATGATCGTCTTTGGAATTCATTATCGATGAGAGCCGGTTTTACAATTGCTTGACAAACTGGCGGAACCGCTCTTCCTGAAACGGACTGATGCTTTTGATCAGAACACCGAAACCTGATTTTTCCACTCGCACCACTTCGGATATGAAATCGAATTCTTCACCCGTGGAACTGATCAGGCGTACTGCCAGCTGTTCTCCCCGGTGGACTTTTTTTTCCGTGTTGATAAACGCGCCGCACAGGGAAACGTCCTCCACCCGGGCCATGATCCGTTCTTTGCCCGTGTTGATGTTCACCCGCAACGATACGGGTTTGCGGGTGTTTTCCCGTTCATCGATCTGAATCACTTTTTCACAATCCGGTCCACACACTTTCGCAGCCCGAATCAATTGAGATATTTTTTTGTCGGTCTGGGCATCGGTGTTCAAAATTTCTTTGATTAACTGTAGTTTGTCCATTACCGGCTCCTGAAACCATATAAATTTGTTCGGCACATATTTGTCAAGGATGATGGCATTTTTATATGACGTGCAGAATATGTCAACCTGTAAGTTGCAAGGGAAGGTGTCAACCGACATTTTTGTTGACATCAAAAGCGCAAATAGCTATTGATAAGTGAAACAATGCAGGAAATACACACAGACAGTCAAACTGCAGGGAATATCATCCGAATATGAATAGATCCGACATTCTCCAGGATGTTACAATCACTTGTCCTGCAGAAATAAAAAACATGAAACAGTTGCAGGTGGGGGTTTTTTTTTCTTCCCGGATGCTGACCCTGGTGATGACCGGGGTTTCCGGAAAAAATGCGCCCCATAGCCTGATCAACTGGGTATGTATTCCTTTGCCTGACGATCTGGCTCCGGATTCGGACCCGTGGGTAAAGATTCTTGAACAAAGCCTTTCCCGATTTACGGCCCACGCCAAAAAAGTGGACGTCTGGTGTGCCATCGAACCATCGATGCTGAAAATCAAACATATCGTCATCCCGGATATGCCCATGGAAAAAGTCAGCAATGCGGCATTCTGGGGGTTGAAACGGGAAACCGATTTTGATGAAACAACCGACATTTTTGATTTCGAGGTCCTGGAAGATGAGGTGGTGGACGGGGTCAAAAAAAAGAACCTGATTGTTTTCAGCGCAGGTAAAAACCGGATTCAGTCGTTGAAAAAAATATTTGACCGGGCCGGATACCCGTTATGCGGGATTACGGCCATTCCGTTTGCGTTGCAGAATTTTGTCCGCACCCGGAAAGTGGATCTGGAGGTGCCTTATTTTGCGGTGGTTCATATTTCCCAGGATACGTCTGAGATCTATTGTTTTTCCCGGGCCGGGGTGCTGCTGGTCCGCAGCCTTAGAACCGGGGCACTGAACCTGATGGAAGGACTGGACGAAAACCCGGAGATGGCCCAGCTTTTTCTGCCGGGTGAGGTGCCCGAAGTCCCGCCATCGGTTTCCCCCCAGGTGCAGGAAGTGTCCGAACGTCTGGTCAGCAAAATTATTCGTACCGGTGATTACTGCGCCCAGCATTATACGGGCAACACCCCCATCACCCATTATTATTTTCTGGGCGAGATCGATATGTTCGCACCGTTCATGGATCTGGCGCAACGTATGGTCCCGGGTGGTGTGAGGCTCTTTGAACCGCTGACCCGGGACATGCCGGCGGCGTTGCCGGCATTGCCTGAAAAAAAGGATGAGCACAGTGCTGTTCTGATTGCATGGGGTCTCGCCCTATCCGGTCGAGATCGGACCCCGAATTTTATTCATACCCATCAGGACAAACAAAAGCAGATACGCCGGAAACGCATCACCACCACCGTGTGTCTGGCAGGCGGGATGATTCTGGCGGCCCTGGTGGCAATGAATTTGTTTTTTTTCACGGTGCACAAAAAAGACCTGGCATTGCTGGGCCAGCTGGACCGGGAATTGACCCGGGTCGGCAAAGATATCACACCCGTGGATATCGATGAGATTGTGGATGCATCCAAAAAAAAGATCAATCACGCAGATGTTTATATCGACCGGTATCGGCCCTTAGGCGTGATATATGATTTATGCCGGATCACCCCGCCCCATATCCGCCTGACGTCGCTGGCCTATGGAAAAACAGGGGCCCAAAAAGAGGAAGTCCGGACCATCCGGATCCAGGGCCAAATTACCGGCCCGGGCCTGACGCTGGAGGCGGAACTGGCCCATTATATTTTATCATTGTCTGCCTCTCCGGTGTTTGGTAACATTCAGGTGACAAAAGAGCGGACCCAAGTGAAAAACGCTCAGGATCAACTCCTGTTCTCAGCGACGCTGGAGGCATTTTGAAATCAAAGGGCCCTGATTTCTGGAAAAAAATACCGGTCCCCGCCGTGATCCTGGGCGGGATTATTGTACTGGGGTGCGTGCTGTATGCCGGTTTTATGGTATATCCTTCGTATCAGGCATATTCTCAAACCCGGCAGGCTATTGATGAAAAAAAGGAGGTTCTGGAAAATAAAAGACAAATGGCGGCCACCTATGCCAGAGCCCGGCAGATGACCCAAACGCCGTTTGACACACACCTGCCGCTGCCGGAAACCGTCAGTCTGCCCCGGACAAACCTGATTGCCGTGACCCGGCAGCTGACCCGAATTGCCGGGTCCCATCAACTGGATATCCTGGGGCATACCGTTCATATCAACGGCGTAACCGACCAGTCCCGGTCCATTGCCATGACGGTTCAGCTCCAAGGCGGGTGGAACAAATTCAGGGCATATCTGGTGGATGTCATGGCCCTGGACAGCTTCAATGCCATGGACGGGCTGCATATTTATACAGACGATGCCGGAACCAGATACTACACCATCGATATCCGGTTGTGGCTGGAAGCGCAGACATCATGAGCACACGGGAAAAAATTATATTGTTCATGGCCCTGGCAGCGCTTGTTTATGGCGGGCTGGAGTGGTTTGTTTTTTCTCCGGAAAAACCGTCTCCCGGGTCAGTGACACAAAAAAGCGGATCATCGGCTGAAACCGTTGATAAAATGATGGCAAAGATCATGAATATGGAAATAGAACACCCGCACAAAAAAGCGATGATCGAAAAAATTGAAACCCCATGGGTGCGGGATCCGTTTGTCCCGCCCGGGCTGCAAGCCGGACAATCGAACGGAGAATCAGAGGAAGCCATGTCTGTTCTGCCGAATCTGGTGTATTCCGGTTTTATTTCGTCGGGCAAACATGCCATGGCCATTGTCAATGGAATGGAGTATTTTACCGGCGACATTATTATGGATACCGGATACCGGATCACCCGCATCACACCTGACAAGGTGGTTATACAAAAGGATCAGAATACAGGTGAAATATTTTTCAACGGGGACTGAAACAGGGTTGATGAGACCAGGGAAATCACATCTGAAATATCCGGCTTTCTTGTGGATATTTTGTCTGGGATTGATTCTGGGCGGGTGTACTGCTGCCAAAACATCGGATCAGACCCCGGCCGATCCCATGGAAAAATGGCACCAGCTGGCAAAAACAACTTATGATGCGGCCGCAACCCCGCCGGACACGTCCGGATCTTTGGATTCGTCCGCAGCCAAAGATCCGATACCGCCTGGACCTGCCGGCCTTCAACCGGTTGTGGTCCATGATCTGTCATCGCCTGATGACCCATCAGGGCCGGTTCCGGCACAGATTCGCAAGCTGCCCGACCTGCCGGTGACCATGAATATGAATGATGTGTCCGTGCCGGTTTTGCTGCGAACCCTGGCAAAAATTGCGGATCTGAACATGATGATCAATGACGGTATCACCGGACAGACCCAGCTGGTGGTAAAAGGATCTCCATGGAATCAGGTGTTTTTGGGTCTTCTGGATGCCTATGGGCTGGCCTATGAATGGACCGGAGATATCCTGCAGGTGTTCAGTGCGGCGGATTTCAAAAAAAGGCAGTCATTGCTGGAGGCCAGAAACGATTATGAAAATGCCAAAATCCGGCAGGAACTGGCACGATCGCAGCTGGCATACCAGAAGCGGCGGCAGGAACCCCTGATTACAAAAATTGTGACCATCCGCTATGCCAATCTGGAATCGCTTCATCAGAACCTGAACCAGTACCTGGCAGTCGCCCGGAACGAAAAAACCGCTTCCCTGGATATATCGTCGGCCATGTTGCCCATTGGTAATGCCGCATCAGAAGCCGACGTCCAGATCCGCCCCGGAGAAAAGGGCAGCATCATGATGGATGCCACATCCAATGCCCTGATCATTCATGCGTCTCAATCAGATATCGATCAGTTGATGCCCATCATCCAACAATTGGACCAGCCGTCAAAACAGGTATTGATCGAAGCCCACATTGTCGAGGTGGAATCCAATACCGGCAAAGCCTTAGGCATTCAGTGGGGCGGGCTGGGCAATTTCAAAACCAGTTCCGACAAGCAGATTTCCGTGGGCGGAGATATCTCTCCGTTTGGACAGCAACTTCAGGATGGCACGTTTCTCAATCCTGCGGACGGCAATGTGGTCAACCTGCCCATGGTGGCGGAAACCGGGATGAACCTGGGCGTCATGGCCCAGAAAATGGGCAGTTTTGTATTGTACGCCCAGCTGATGGCCCTGCAGGAGCAAGGGGTGCTCAATATTTTGTCCAAACCCTCCATCACCACCCAGAACCATCAGAAAGCCATCATCCGAAGCGGCAAGGAAGTCCCCTACCAGACGGTTGAAGGCACGGGGTCGGATCAAACCGTCAATATCGAATGGAAAGAAGCGGTCATCAAACTGGAAGTCACCCCCCATATCATCGATGGCCAGGCAGTGCGCCTGGATATTCTGACCAACAAGGATGAACTGGATTTCACTGCATCGGTCAACGGGAATCCCACCATTATCACCAAGAACGCAGAGACATCGGTCATGCTGATGGATGGACAGACCACGGTGATTGCCGGGCTGAACAAGGAAAAGAAAAGCGACAGCGAACAGGGGGTCCCCGGGCTCAAGGAAATGCCGGGGCTCGGGTGGTTGTTCAAAAGCACAAACAATGAAAATGAAAAAGAAGAACTTCTGATTTTCATCACCCCGCATATTCTGGACAATCAAATAATTGCGCCGGCAAAAAAAGGATAAAAAGACGTGGCCGTTCGAAAAAGACTGGGAGAAATTCTGCTGGATGAAGGGGTCATCACCCAGGACCAGCTGAAGACCGCGTTGTCCCAATTCAAAGAGACCGGACTCAAACTCGGGGAATATCTGGCACTGAAAGGGATCGTGTCTGAAAACATCATTGTGGATGCGGTGGCTTCCCAGATGAATCTCAGAAAATTTGAAGCCGGAGAATATGACATTTCTCCGGATCTGGCCCAAATCATGGATGTGGACAATGCCACCAAATTCAAAGCCGTGCCCGTGAAAAAAAGTGACGGTGTGATCACCATCGCCATGACGGATCCATTGAATATCATCACGGTGGATTATATTGAAGTGATGACCGACATGGAAGTGGAGACGGTGATCTGCACAGAGCAGAATTTCAATTATCTGATGTCTGCCATCTATGGTGCATATGCCGGTAAAGACGGGGTCATGCAGCAGGTGCAGGATATCTCCGAGATGGATTCGGAACCCGATGATGACGAGGGTTCCGAATCTCTGACCGAAACCGACCTTCAGCACATGGCCGAGGACGCACCGGTCATCAAACTGGTGAACTCCATTCTGACCCAGGCGGTCCGGGAAGGTGCCACGGACATTCACCTGAGCCCTGAGAAAACCTACATCGAGATCCGGTTCCGGGTGGACGGAAAACTGCACAAGATCCCCAACCCACCCAAAAAAATGTTTCTGCCCATGGTGTCCCGCATCAAGATCATGGCCAATCTGGATATTTCCATCTCCCGGATTCCCCAGGACGGGCGCATGACCATCAAGGTCCATCAAAAGGAGGTTAATGTCCGGGTGTCCACCATTCCCACCATTTATGGCGAAAACGTGGTGCTTCGTCTTCTGGACACCAGTTCCGGCATTCATACCCTGGATCAGCTGGGGTATTCAGCCGATGACATCGCAGGGATCAAAAAAATGATCAAGATGCCCTATGGCATGATTCTGTGCACCGGCCCCACGGGCAGCGGGAAAAGCACCAGTCTGTTTGCCATGCTCAAGGAGATCAATTCACCGGACACCCACATCATCACCCTGGAGGATCCCGTGGAATACCGGATGGAACATATCCGCCAGGCCCAGCTGAACCGGCGGGCCGGCATGACATTTGCCTCGGGGTTGCGGTCCATCCTGCGCCAGGACCCGGACGTGATCATGGTAGGGGAGATCCGGGACACGGAAACCGCCAATGTGGCGGTGCAGGCGGCGTTGACCGGGCATATGGTTTTTTCAACCGTGCACACCAATGATGCGGCCGGGGCGGTTACCCGGTTCATTGAAATGGGGGTTGCCCCGTTTCTGGTTTCTTCGGTCATGCTGGTGATCATTGCCCAGCGCCTGATCCGGCGGGTGTGCACCCATTGCGGTGAGCAGGTGATCCCGCCGCCTGAATTGCTTGAATACTGGGGAATCCCCCCGGGAGACAACATCCGGTTCATGAAAGCCAAAGGATGCAGCCACTGCCTGGATACGGGATACCGGGGCCGGGTGGGGCTGTACGAAATATTGTATATCAATGATGCGGTCCGGGACATGATTCTGAGCGGAAAAACCGCCAAGGAGATCAGCCGGCTGGCCCATGACGCCGGCCAGCTCCGGACCCTGAAAGAAGATGCGGCCCGGAAAGTCATGGACCGGATCACCACCCCGGAGGAGGCCATGTCCGCCCTCCAGGTGAAATAAACCGGTTGAGCCGGTAGGATAAAACAGCATGGCATTGTATCAGTTCAAGGCGATCAACGAAAACGGCCAACCGGTTTCCGGAGAGATCGAGGCAGACTCCCGGGATGCGGCGTTAGGGCTTGTGGCGGGCCGGGGCCTGATTCCCCAGACAGCGAAAAAGAAATCAGGGGGGTCCGATATCATGGGGTTTTTGAACAACCTGCCCCTGCCGGGCCGGCTGGTCAAGACCAAAGACCTGATCCTGTTCACCAAACAGTTCAAGACCATGGTGCACGCCGGTGTTTCCATTGTCCAGGTGTTTCAGATCCTGGAGGATCAGACGGAAAACCCCCACCTGCGCAAGGCCATTGCCAGGATGGTGGCGGATATCAGGGAAGGCCGGTCCCTGTATCAGGCGTTTTCCGACCATCCGCGGATTTTTCCCCGTCTGTACTGTGCCATGATCCGGGCCGGAGAGGAGTCCGGTGCCCTGCCCGAGATCATGGACCGGCTGATCTATGTGATCACCCATGAAGAAAAGGTGAAAAACGATATCCAGGGCGCGCTGCGGTATCCCATGTTTGTCCTGGCCGTGCTGGGCGGGGCGTTTCTGGTGCTGCTGACCTTTGTGGTGCCCCGGTTTGTGGATATTTTTGAGCAGGGCGGTGTGGAAATTCCTCTGCCCACCCGGATCTGCATGATGATGTACACGTTTTTATCCCAGTTCGGGGGATATATGCTCCTGACTGCCGGAGTCCTGGTGGTGGCGGGATTTTATTATGTTCGGACCGATACCGGGCGCCTCATGAAAGACCGGCTGCTCATGGGCCTGCCATTGATCGGACAGCTGCTGGTCAAATCCGCCATGTCCCGGTTTTCCAGTATTTTTTCCATTCTTCAGGCCAGCGGTGTCGGTGTTCTGGAATCTTTGCGGGTGTTGACAGACACCATTGACAATGCAGCCATTGCCGTGGAATTCAAAAAAATCAGAAGTCAGCTGGAAGAAGGACGGGGCATTTCAGGCCCGTTGAGACGGGCCAGATATTTTCCCCCCATGGTGGTCAGCATGGTGGCCATTGGTGAGGAATCCGGTAACCTGGACGGCATGCTCAAAGAAATATCCGACCATTACGATGCCGAGGTGGAATATGCCACCAAACGCCTGGCCGAAGCCTTAGGCCCTTTGCTCATGGTGGCCATGTCCGCCATGGTGGGATTTTTCATCCTGGCCATTTTCAAGCCCATGTGGGAGATGGCAAACATTGTCTGACCCGGTGCGCCCATCTGCCGGCTTGATTATTCCACCCTCCGGTATTAGAATATATGTCACACGACACATCATAAAAGGAAACAAAGAATGCAGCCGACTGCTGTTTTAAAAACCCCGAAAGGGTTCACCCTGATCGAAGTCCTGTCAGTGGTGGTGATCATCGGAATCCTGGCTGCCATCGCGGTTCCCAGTTACAAGGCCACTATGGATCGATCACGGGAAAAGGCAGCCGAGGCTGCCATTGCCGAGGTTAAATCCCGGTTGTCACTTGCCTATGCCAAGTATCTTTTGGAAGAAAAATCAGAACCCGATACGATAGGTGATATCGCCGGGATAGATGACTCAGGGTTACCGGCCGGTTCAGGTGAAGTACCACAGATGGATAATTACACGGTAACCTTGAGCGGTCACAATGGGACGATAGCAACGATCACTGTAACGAAAATCAAAGACGTGGATTACAGTCAGTCTGATGAGATAGATAACACTTGGGAACTGCCATAAGCCTTGGAGGAGACTGATCGTTTTGAAAGTACTGCGCTGTCATAGCGGATTTACCCTGATCGAAATTGCTGCGGTTCTTGTGATCATTGCGATTTTGTCTGTTTTGGCGGTGAAACGCATGGGAGGTACCGGGATTTCTGCTTATGGCGATGCCGATCGTCTGGTAGCGGATTTGCGTTATGCCCAGTCTCTGGCCATGACCCGGGCCCCGGATGAAGGTGGTGATTATGATGGTGAAGTGACAGTCGTAACTACTGACACTGGCTGGAAATTAGATAATGAAGGGAAAACGGATAAACTCTGGTTCGCAGACGGAGCCAGAGAAGATTGGAAAATTGAGGAAGGCACGACGATTACCCAGGATGTCAGCATCACGTTTAAATACCCGAAAGGCAAGATGGTGAATGCTGCTTCAGACCCGACGACCATAACACTTCAACGCGGCGATAATTCCATCATCATTAATGTGTATAGTGAAACCGGATATGTGGAGATCCAATGAGGGGTAAAACAGTGATATCGACCCGACAGGGATTTACCATGATTGAATTGATCGCAGCCATGGTGATTGTGGGTGTAGCCGTTGCCATGGCAGGGGTGAGTTTCATATCTTTCGAGCGTATCGGTAAAGGAATCAATGCAAGAAACGCACAATTGGCCCAGCAGCGGATGGAATTGATTCTGGCTGAAAAAAGAAAAAGTCAGATTGGATTTCCCGAGGATTGTGATGGTGTAAATGATCTACAATGTGGTCCAGATCCATGTAATTCTGGCAATACAGAGTTGGATGATGTTTGTGATAATGCTGTATCTGTTATCTTTAAAGGAGTAAAAGAGGATAACACTGAAATCAATGGGTGTCAAAGTAGTGAAATATTTAAATATTGTAAGGTTAAAGTAACCGTTGAAGGCACTGATTATTATATGAATTTATATAAATATGACTGATCTCAAGCAATATAGACCATTTTCGTCCGTTAAGAGAAAGCGTGGTTTCACGCTCATTGAGATGGTTCTGGTTATGGTCCTCTTGGGAATAGCTGCTCTTATGGTTGTTCCCTTTGTGGGGCATATATTTTCCAATCTTTTAGAGGGCCGGGAACTCAGCCATCGCGAGGGTCAGGCAGTCATGGCCTTGGAACGGTTTGTCCGGGATGTGCGTGGAGCTGATAGTGTAACTGTCAATAATAATCAGAAGAAGATGACTCTTGAAAATGACGGATCTGATGTGATTTATGAAATTGTCACGGGAAATCTGCTTTTGGATGGTCAGGTCTTGGCTAAGCATCTGGATGATAGTCAAAGCAAGTTTGATAATAAAATCGATACGCTTGGCTATCAGTTCATTACTTTGACATTGGTTGTAGAGATGAGCGGTGAAAGAACCTTTGAATTTTCAGCTTCTTCGTTTCCACGAATGATTTCAGCGGCAGGAGGAAACCAAGGTGGAGGAAACCAAGGTGGAGGAAACCAAGGTGGAGGAAACCAAGGTGGGGGAAACCAAGGTGGGGGAAACCAAGGTGGGGGAAACCAAGGTGGGGGGAAAAAGTGATTTTTTCGGAAAAAGGCAGTGTATTGGTTATTGTCATAACCGGTATCACAATCATCGCTGCCATTGGTGCGGGTTTGGCTGCTATGGTCAGTTCCGGGGCGAGGACCGGGGCGAATCACAGCCTGTCTGTCCAGGCGTTGTATGCGGCGGAGAGTGGCTTGGAGTGGGCGCAATACACTATCACGAAAGAGGGGACGGATTGCGAAAAGGTTAAACTAAACCAAGAAAAAACGAATGATGAAAAATTAGTCCAAGCAGATTTTTTAATAAAAGAAGCGATATTAGTTGGGAACGATTGTAAAGTGACTGCTACAGGCTGGGTTGGAAGTCAAGCTTCGCCTTTGGCAAAAAGAGAAAGCACCAGCAATTTTTCTATCGCTGGGAACAATGGGGGGGACAATTTTCTGGACTTAATTAAAGACGCCTTTCTCTATGGAAGCAACCTGGAATTTTCAGGCGATAATGTTGAAGGCCCCGGCGCTACCATCGTGATACAGGAAGGATTGAAGACTCCGGATCTTAACAGGGGGGCAGAGATCAGTGTATCCAATATTTTTTTCGGTGACGATGTGAAACTAAACTCCGGGAGTGCCAGCCTTGGATCAAGCAGTGAACCCGGAATTATATTCATTAACGGTGATCTTGATTTGTGGGAAGGCGCAAGGAATATTTACGGGGATGTTTATGTGAAAGGTGATTTTCAGCTCAAGGATGCCCGGATTTATGGCAACGTTTATGTGGAGGGCGATAATGGAGACAATGGCGATGTGAAACTGGGGTGGACACCATGGCTCGCCGATGAATCACGGATTTATTATACAGGCAGCTTATCTCATCCTAATAATTATGATACCTCAATTCTTGACAAAGTAATAAAGGTTGACAATATCGAAGATGCCCCTGGTTACATAAAAGGCATTGCAATGCCGGATTATGGGATTCCAGAGCCACGATCCGATGAATGGTATGCCGACAAAGGATATGCCTCGTCGGGAATCCTGGTTGATGATTTGAAAATTTTTGCAGACAGCTATGTTTCGAACAGCTGGCGCCCAGCGGCAGAGGATGTGGTTATCGTCAGTAAAGGGGATATTTCCATTACTGGTCTGGGGGGCAGCGGATTGACAGGTGTACTGTTCGCTCCATATGGGAAAGTGACATTTAACGGAGGGTTTTTTACAGGTACCGTCATAGCCAGAGACGGTTTTAACGTTACCAGTGGCGGAACAACTGTCACGTTTAAAAGTATTGAAGACTTTTTTGATGACAACCCTGAAGATATTCCCATGAGTGTTGAATAAGAAAGCATGACAATTGCAGTTGGATGGAAGTATCGGTGATGAAAGACAAGCCGGCCATGAAACATTCCCAGATAAGCGGATTCACGCTGGTGGAAATCATCTCCGTGCTGGTCATCGTAGGCATTCTCTCAACGGTGGCGCTGCCCGATTTTTTCAATATCCAGGAGCGGATCCGGCACAAGATGGTGGATAATGTGATCAGTGACCTCAATCACCGGGAGCAGATTATCTGGAGTATGCATATGGCATCTGACAGCACGCATGATGATACGATCATTTTTGATGGAGTCCATGCGGAAAATATCGGGGCCAAGTTCACCTGGACCTCAGGACCGGGCCAGGCCGGCGGTACCATCCGGTTCGGCCGGGTTCTGGTGGACGTGGTTCGGACCCCGTCAGACAAGGATGCGGCAGGCATCTGGGAACGGGTGAGCCGTGACGATATAACGACTTTCAATGAAACAGCCGGGTCCATGATCACCCGGGTGCAGCAGTATTATGATGAAAACGGCTACTATCCCAGAAGCTGGGGGGACTATGCCTTTACCGACGTGGGTCTGGACCCCGATGATTGGAACACTCCTGTGGACGGCGTGTATTACGCGACAGGTGGAAACCGGATAAAAGCAACACCCGCAGAAGGATTTGAGTTTCATGTGACCGGGACGGACGGTGAAGACCGGGTTCTGAAATCCAGTTACAACTGGAGCCTGTGGTATTCCATGGAAGATGGCAAATGGTATTATCACAGTATCAACGACGACAATGAAATCGACATCTCAACGCTGGCGGTTGTCAAAGATGTGCCATAACAGGAAAAACAGGCACGATGAATGGCAATGTCGGGCGATGCCGGCTTTACAGCAGGAAAAATGCCAGATTAAGTCCCATCAATGCCTGCATCAGAGGAATATACCCGGCAGCATCTTTCTCAAACAGACGCGGTTTTCTGCAATCGCTCCGCAAGCCATATTTTGATAATTGATTGACGCGCAACACCTAAGCGTTTGGCTTCCGGGTCCAGCGGTGAGGTGCCTTGAACCGGTCAAAATCATTTGCATTTACCAACGCCTGTGACCAGACCAGAGATTCAGGCCAGCCGTGCTTCTGCGCCACCTGCGGGACGGAAAAATCCTTCGATAAATCGGTATTTACGCCTTTTGCTATTTGTGGCAAAAGGCGTAAATACCGATTGTATCATTGGTTCAAATACAATCTTGAATAAAATCACTGAAAAGGTTATTTTGGGTTTCACGTACCAAAGACATCGATGACTTCAGAAAAAACCTGGAAGAATTGACCGCCCGGGACCCGGTATAACAAACATGAGAATGAAAGTTGACGTCTACTGGATGATGAAAAGGCCTGCAGCATGAAAAAACAAAATCGGGAACACGGCTTCACCTTTGTGGAAATCATTTCCGTGCTGGTCATCATCGGCATTCTTTCGGCTGTGGCCCTGCCCGATTTTTTCAATATCCAGGATCGTATCCGGCGCAAGATGGTGGACAATGTGATCAAAGATCTCAATCACCGGGAATATCTGATCTGGGCCACGCATTTTGAATCCAAAGAAGATCATGATGACAGTGTCGTTTTCAATCGGGTGAATCCGGAAAACATCGGCGCCAAATTCATCTGGTCGGCTGGTCCTTCCACGACCGGAGGCACCATCACGTTCGGATCCATTGACGTCAATGTGGAAAGGACCTCTTCAACTGCTGAAACCGAAGGGTTTTGGGAAAAAAAGGATGATAACACTTCAGATTCCGGCTCTCAAAACAGCGGGCAGGGTGGAGGAAATTCGAATAATAACGATTCTCCTGGACAGAGCGGTGACGCACCCGGTCAAGGGGGGGATTCTCCCGGACAGAGTGAAAATGCTCCTGGAAAAAATAAAAACTAACCCGCAGATATGCTTTGTGACAGGTACCGGCTGACATCTGCCACATCAATCAACTCCGGTGCCAGATAGCGCCGGGCATATTCCATACACACCCCGCTGGTGAGAAACAGGTTGAACACATCGGCATCGATCAGGTTCTTTTCGACCATGTCCTGTAAAATCTCCAGGGCTTCACTGATCTTTTTGGCTTTTTTGTAAGGCCGGTCTGCGGCGGTCAATGCTTCGAAAATATCGGCCACCCCAATGATCCGTTCCGGCAAAGACAGGTCCTTGGCGGTCAATTGCCTGGGATACCCGGTGCCGTTGAGCACTTCATGGTGGGTGGCGGCATACCGGGGGATTTTGGTCATTTCCTTGGGAAACGGCAATTGTTCCAGCATGCGAAGGGTGCTGATCACATGTCCATTGATTTTATAGCGTTCCTCCGGGGTCAGGGTGCCTGATGGAATGGACAGGTTGTGGATTTCTCCCAGATTCTGGTCATATGCCGGCAAAGACATTTTGATTTCCGGTTGGAGACTGGCACTTGATTTTGCCGGGTGAGGAATTAAATGCCAGGGTTGGTCGCTGAGCAGATGTTCCTTTGCGGGCAGGGCCGAAGGCGGATCGGGATACAGGGATGCTTCCTGGGGTGACAGACCCAGCCGATTGTCGAAATGGCGCTCCCAGGTGATGGTAGCCAGTGCCTTGATTCGTTCAAGATCCGCTTTTGACAATTTTTCTCTGCCGATATTGATTCCGGCGATAAAGGAAAAATCGGTTTGCAGTGTCTGGCGTGTGGCTGCCAGTTCTTCCTCCCATTGCCGGTTTTTTTCCGGTTTTGCCAGTTTTTTTCAAGGGTCTGGATCTGGGCATCCCGCCAAAGCACTTCAAACCGCATGCGGATTTCATGGATGCGGTTGTAAATGGTTTCCAGCTTGGTGCCTTTGTTCATGATATGTTCCGGGGTAATGATTTTGCCGCAGTCATGCAGCCAGGCCCCGATTTGAAATTCCCTGAGCTGGTCTTTTGAATGAAAGGAAAACCGGTCGAAGGGAGGGGTGTTGGACTGGTCGGCGGCCCGGACCATCATCAGGGCCAGTTCCGGTACCCGGGCGCAGTGCTGGCCCGTGTATGGGGATTTGTCGTCAATGGCTCCGGCACTGGTTTGAATCACCGCGTCCATCAGATCTGCCTGCTGCTGTTCATGCTGTTGAATGGCCTCGCTCATGTCCACCAGGGAAATGGCCAGGTCATGGATCTCTTTGATGACGCTGCTGCATAAGGTGACTTGATCATATTGACGGTGCTTGATTTTCCTGTTTTCAGCGGCCAGACGTTTGATGGGATTGACAACAGGGGTGGCAAACAGCCAGCAGAGCGGCAGCAGCAGAATCATGCAGGCAATGGTGATCAAAATGGATGTTTTGAGTTTTTCCAGACAATCCGCCAGGATCTGTCTGCTGGGCACCACCACGGCAAAATATTCCCGGCTGGAGGGATCCGGATCCAGCAACGTGACAAAAATTAAATGATCTTCTCCGTTTATAACGGTTTTGTGTAATTGATTTTCAAGGGCTTTTTGGCCGGCGATCTCAATCAGGCGGGAATAGGGCACAGTCTCAAGGGACTGGTTTGAAGCCTGGGCAATTTCCGGGCCGGGGGACAGCCAGGTTTCTTTCATTGCCTGTCGTTGCCGGTCCGGAATGGCTGCCAGGGCCTTGTTCAGTATCGGGACCAGGAAATGGTGCTGGGGATGAATGATCAGGTGCAGATCCTGGGGCAAGGTGGTGATGGGATCAGAACCCGGACGTGTCACCACGGCCTGGGGCAGGGTGATCAATGGATCGGAAAACACCCCGATATCTTGAGTCATGTCACTTCGGACCACCGGGTGTATCACATCGATGTCCCCGTTTTTGAACTGGTCCAGCAGTTCCGGCCAGGTATACCCGTTGATGAATTCGATTTTCAGGCCCGTCATATGGGCCAGAAGCCGGATCAAATCAATGGCGTATCCCCGCGGTTCTCCGGCCACTGCAAAATCCAGTGGGGGCCAGTCCATTTCATTGGAAATCCTGATGGTCCCCGCTTGTTTGATCAATGTTTGTTCCTGAGGTGTCAAAGGGATGGGGTCGATGTTATATGACTTTTTTTCAGGCAGGGCTTTTTGATTGGAGGCGTTGATCTGACCATTGGACTGATACAGATAAATTTCACTTTCCCGGCTCAACGGCAGGTCGCTTATATAGTGGCTGGCCGGAAACCCCGATTTTGAGATTTTCCGGGGCACATGCCTGACAAAATTTTCAATTGTTGGTCCTCCTGCTATCACAAACCGGGGAAAGTGCTTTCATGATAGTCGTTTTTTGACGACTTTCCCATTTTTCGGGCACACCTGTAGTGTTTGACGTGCTGTTTTTGATGCAATGGCCTGTTTTTAAGCGGCTTTGCGCTGTTCAAACCGTTGCAGCTGTTTCAATCCTTTTTGTTGTATATTATGCCCCATGATCTGGAGGTTTCTTGCCAGAACAGACAGGCCCACGTATCTTTTAAATCCTTGAATACCATGATCCGGGCATCTGTCCAGACCATGATTTTCCAACCCGTTTATAGCCGATTCAACCGCTGAATGTTTTCTTTTAAAACCGATAAAATCCTTTGCTGTTTCTTCTTCACATTCAGCCTTGTTGCATCTGCCTTTTTTTCGGGAGCACCAAAATATTCAATGTTTTTTTCAGGTTCCATTTTGTTACCAGGGGTTATAAAATCCTTTATCAAACTGCATCCCTTGAGGCCAGAAAATTTGTTTTGTGTCCGATCTTACCATTGCAACTGCCACCTTATCATCGGTTTCTTTCTCCATCACCCGGTGGTGCAGGATAAACCCATACTGGTCTTCCAGGATGCATACCCGCAGTCCCAATTCCTGGGGAACACCGGCTTTGCCTTTTGAAATCCATTCCGTGTGAGGTTCGAAAATTGAAAAAATCTTGTCTCTATGCGGGATTTTTTCATCCTGTAACACCCGGCGTTTTATGAGATCAATTTGCCAAAGCGCGAAATTGATATATGTTTGCAACTCTTGGGCTCGGACCGCATTAATAATATCGGATGACTCCATCATTTCAATGGTCGATTTCGCCTTTAAAATGTATTTTTCAGCAAGCTCGATATACGCTTTGTGGGCATCCATAATCTGCCGAGCTTTTTTGGCCTTTTTCTTTTCATCCTTGGATGTGGAATGTTTCAATCGCTGAACTATCCGATATAGCCGTTTAAATTTTTTGATATTATATGCTGATTGCCGCCACATACTCGTTCCAATGCCCTGGCTGATAATAGCGGCAATTTGAATCATTTTTCGGACTGCATCAAAAAGCAGGTTGATGTCTGTGGGAAAATGAACATCGGTTTCAACAACGAATGAGTCACACCGTCCCATCAATGTCTCATCGTCCGAAGTTTTTTTTTCATCAGAAGTTTATGACCTACTTGTACAACCAGGGTGTTGATTTTATCAAGAACGTCAGGTGTCAGAAGCCTGACATTATCTTTCAGGGTCTGAAGCGGATAGGTGATGTCATCGTCCATCATACCATGTCCCAGCATCTGCCTTAATGTTCTGTGGTTGTTCACCATCTCCTGGAGCTTATCGTAATCCCAATTGCAATTGAGCCGGATGGTGCCCATCACAAGGATTTTCCACAGGTCCATTCCCGGACGTCCATTTCTGGAGTCAGTGTCTTCCGGAATCACATTTTTGAGGATGGCAAAAAACGTTTTTTCTCGCAGATCTTGATCGCAATAGATATGCTGGAGCCCCAAAAGCAGCTTGGGAATTTCATCCCTGGCCCTCATGTCAAGTTTGATTTGGTCGATAGGGGTCTGCCCGAATGTCATTTGTGGTTCAAAAATTTTACGCAAAACAACCTCGAAGTTTTGTTTGGGTGTTGAAATTTGAATTGCTTTCGATTTCTCTCGTTTGTTAAAATCTCGTTAATTATTAATAGGTTATATTAACACAGAAATCAGTAAAAATCAACAAGCAATTCAATTATAAGTAAAAATTTCAAATAAGTTTTAGCCGTCATCCCCTTGAAAAACGTGGCGTTCTGAGTTTTCGGTCAGACACTATATATTCGGATAATGAAGAAAAAGTGACATCGATCGCCAGCACAGATCGGGTGCCCGGCATTTTTATGGCATAGGTCTGTCCCGGTGCCTGCAGGTGCTGAAACAAATAAGGCTGGGTTTTGTAAACGGTCTGCTCAGAGGCGTGGGTGAACCAGAGGCGTTTTCCTGCACACGGATGGACAGTTTTTTTCGGGGTGTCATGGCATGGCTGCTTCCATTTTCCGGGCATTGAATCCCTTGATAAAGGTCTGGTTGACAAAAAAGACCGGCGTGGAATGGATGCCCAGGGTCTGGATGGTCTGCTGGTCAGCTTTGATTTGGGTGAGAAACCGGTCGGTCAGATAGGTCAGGGCGTGTTCAGGGGTTATGCCCCAGTTTTGTGTTAATTCCGGAAACTCGTCCATGTATTGCGCCAGAATCTCCAGAGGATCCTGGGATGGGTCTAAAACGGTATAGGTAAAATCAATGATTTCAAACACCATGGATTTTCGGTGATACGCGTCCGCCATGACCAGGCCGGCGGTTTCCGCAGCCGGGCTCAACGGGAAATGGGCCAGGCGCAGGGTGTGGATTTGATCCAGATTCAGCTTGATGAATTCCCATCCTTTCCGGCAATGGGGGCAGAAAGGATCGGAAACGACAATCAGGGTGTGCGGGCCTGGGCCGGTGTAAATGAGTTTGCCGAAATCAGAAGGCAGATCGGAGATATCCACAG
This sequence comes from Desulfotignum phosphitoxidans DSM 13687, assembly GCF_000350545.1. GTDB lineage: Bacteria > Desulfobacterota > Desulfobacteria > Desulfobacterales > Desulfobacteraceae > Desulfotignum > Desulfotignum phosphitoxidans. The sequence goes on along the minus strand of NZ_APJX01000012.1, from coordinate 28,048 downwards.
CCTGCATCTGATCCACGACGTCCTGTACCAGGTTGCTGCCCGTGGCCAGATCCTGAATGCCGCCGATCTGCAAGGTCCCGGTGTCATCCACCACCAGGGTGATGAATTCGGGCGATGCATCTGAAACCGGGGGCATGAGTCTGAGTTTGACGGCAAACACGGTCAGGGTGTCGCTGATATGAACCGGTATTTTTTTTTCAATGTGCACGTGGGCCGAAGAAAAATGTTGGAACCGGTCATCCCGATCTTCCCGGGCCGTGCGAAGCCGATGGGCGATCCCTGCTTTCAGGGCCGCCTCATCCAGTACCGCCGATGAGGCGGCGGTCTGCCCGGGTTGAATGTTGTCCGGTTTAAGGGTCGGGGTATCGGCCGGTACGGGGTTCGGTAAAAGGCACAGAATCAGTATCCAGAAAATTATTGCCGCCGGACAGCCGGAAATTCGATGTAAAATCGGGGAAATTTCCGGGTTTTCAATATTTGTGTGTGTCATCATTGGTAGATCACCTGGTTGTGCTGGGTAAATTTGTCTGCAAAAATGTTCAATATCTTATAGGTCAGGTCAAAGGTCCGGGTTTCTTCTGCATCCAGACGGATGTCCAACCTCAAGGTTTCGTGGTCTTCAAGGGTGTAGGCATGTGCCATGTCCACGGGTTCCCACTGGCCCGGGATCCGGTCAATGAGCCGGATGTTGGCCGGGGTGGGGCCGGTGTTTTTCAAAATGAACCGGTCGGTGATGATTTGATCAAACACCTGGATCATGCCTTTGTCATTGCGCCGGACCTGGGTTTTATCGGTTTTCATGCGCCGTTTGGTGATAATGACATCCCGGGTCCGGCCGGTTTCAAGGAAAAACGAGTCTCCTTTGGCCAGAAACGGCAGAAAATCTTCGCCCGTGAACAGGGTCCGGCCCTGGGCATCTTCAAGAAAAATCCGCACGTTTCCCGGACGTAAATCAAAAGTGTCCTGGGAGACATCCGCCGGAAAGGTGATCTCATACCCGAATGGAATTCCCGCGGCCGTGTCCTGGTTTTCCGGATCATGGGGCATGGTCTGTCCGTCCCAGTGAAGGATCTTTGCCATTTCGGGATTCTGGGGAATGGGAAACGACACCTGCCGGGTTTCCTGATCCTGGATCTGTGTGGAAAAAATTGTGTCGGGATCCAGCCGGACCGTGGCGGCTTCATAGGACTGCCCGGAAAAATTTCTCAAGATGAGTTTCGCATCCAGATCCAGCTCGGTTTCTTCGGCATTGACCGTGGCCGTATAGGTGACCAGGCTGTCCAGACCGGCCGGCAGATAGGACAGGATCATGGGCACGACCGCATCGTTGGAGCTGTAAACCTGCCATATCAGGCCGGCACCATCCGGGGGCATGGCTGCAGACAGAACCCGGACCGATTCCGGATCGGACAAAGGGGTCAGCAGCACGGCATCCGGGTCCAGACGGACCCCGGACCAGGAAAAAGCCACCGGGTTGATGCCTTTGCCTAAAGAGATATGATGATGTTCCTGGACCATGGCCGGATTTTGATTCGACAGCCTAATATGAACCGCATCCGGTTGCGGCAGGATCCCTAATCGGGTGTCCGCCGATACAAGGGCCGGCAGAATCAGCCCGGCTGTCACCAGGGCCGAACAAATCATGATCCGAAAAGAGCGGGGTTTCATGAAGATGGAACCGCTTTTTGCTGCCATTGTCTGTCTCCTTGATATGTGGTGATCGTGTAATGGATATTTTTTTTGCCGGCCGGAGAAACCAGGACTGAAAACTTGAACCGGTTCTGGTCGATGAGCTGGAATTCATCCTGGCCCTGGATGCCGGAGATGGCAAAATGGGGGTGGGGCAGGGTCTGAAATATGTCGATCCGGGCCGGGTGGTCGGAAAAATTGGCCACCTCAATCACCCAGGTCCGGACCTCGTCAAATCCGGACAGATTGTTTTTTTTATCAAATGTCAGATGGGTTTTGGCATATTTCATGACTTTAGGGACCACGGTGATCCGGGGATCAGGCCCTAAGCGGAGATGATGGCGTTTGCCCGAAGGGATGTAGTCCGCCGTGTCGGATCCGGCAAAGATCATGCCGCCGTCTGGGTCAATGGCCTGAAACACCTTGACGGCACCCCCGGGAAGCGGGAACGATCCCAGCCCGGAATCCGTGTCATTGGTAAAGGAAACCATCTGCATCACCCCATTGCCGAACTGTGAAGCGTCAAACACATGCAATGTGTCAACGGGCACGGATCCGGCTTCCACAAAGGTCAGCCGGTCGGACCAGCCGTTTAAAAGAGATTTCTGACCGTCAAGGGTGTACACCATATAATCGGATGCCCGGGATTTTGTGATGGCCCGGGGCGCGGGAGAGGCGGCTTTTTCAGACTGGATCATCAGGGCAGGGGCGGATTCCAGCAGTGCTTTTCCCCGGGCGACCATGTCCTGCTGCGGGTTGTCGGCTCCCCGGGTGTCAGGCCGGCCATAGGGAAACGGCTGGTTTGCCAGATCCGCGATCCGGTCCAAAAGATGAATTTTCCCTGTTACCAGATGCACGGTCGCATCACGATAATCCATGCCGGAGCGGTTTTCCACCCGGACCTGGCCGGTTAATTTCATTCGGGTCCGGTCTTGGGACAGCACCGCCGTGTAATGGGGCTGCCAGGAAATACCCGGCGTGAAGTAAGACAAGACCACCTCAGCCCGGCAGGGTTGTGTGGCCGACACATGCCAGATGGCCTGGTTTTTCTCCCGGGCCGGAAACTGGGTCTGCGTGATTTCTAAAGGCAGGGATTTGTCGGAAATATCAAAGGACAATGAGGTGGGGTCGATGCGCGTGCCGGACCAGGAAAACCGGACCGGATTCATGCCTTTGGCAAAATAAAGGGTCCGGGTGTCTTTGATCAGGGTCAAGTCCGCGCTGCGGTAAATATAGGCTTCGGTCTGCCGGGTTTCGGTCAGCACAGCTGTGTCGATCCGGGCATGGGCCGGCCCGCCGCACATCAAGGTGAAAATCAAAGAAAAAGAAAAAAACAACCGGAATGTCTGCATCATTTCAATGCCTCCTGTAACAAGGGATGATTGTCTGATAAAATACCATACTGGTGAAAAAAGCCAAGGCATTTGTCCGTGGATTCTGGTATAGTCAAAACCATCATCAACCCGGAACCCTTTGATTTAAAGTAACGATTCGTGCTGAACCTGGTAAAAAGCAATCGCATGGAGATCCTCATACAGGCCCTGGCCGAGGTCACGGCCCGGGTGCCGGAAGATCCTCTGGCGCCGGAATGGATCTGCATCCAGTCCCGGGGGATGAAACAGTGGATCTCTCTGGAGCTGGCCCGAATCCGGGGCATCAGCGCCCGATTGAAATTTCTGTTTCCCGCAGACCTGATCCTTTATTTTCTGGACCGACATCCGGATCAACCCGTGCTGGATGTGGATGCCCTGGTATGGGCTGTGTATGCCCGGCTGGACGATTCTGACCCGGATAGTCCACTGGCACCGCTGGCATCCTATTTCAAGTCCGATGACACCGGGAAAAAAAAGATTCAGCTGGCACAAAAGATTGCCGCGGTGCTGGATGACTACCAGGTGTACCGCCCTGACATGCTGGTGAACTGGGAAACCCATGGCACGTTGCTGCATCCGGAAAACCCTGACGAGATCTGGCAGTCCCGGCTGTGGCAAAATATTGTATCTGATTCCAGGGCCCGGTCGTTTCCCGGGCAGATGGCTGCCCTGGTCACGGCCGCTTTGGAAAAAAAATTGCCGGCTCTGCCTCATCAGATCTGTCTGTTCGGGCTGTCTTCCGTGCCGCCGTCGTTCATGAACGTGTTTTCAGCACTGGACACGGATGTGTTTGTGTTTTTGCTCACCCCGTCCAACCAGTATTTTTTCGATATGGTTTCCCCGGGCCAGATGGACCGGATGGCCCTGAAAAACCGGGATACGTCCGGCACAGACCCTGAAGACGCGTACTGGGAAATCAGCCATCCCCTGCTGGCGTCTATGGGCCGATCCAGCCGGCAGTTCATGCAGCTGCTGGAAACAGAACCATACCTGGAGCCGTTTGACGACCTGTTTGTGGACCCGGCAGCCGACCCGGTTGCAAATGCAGGCCCGGTGTCCATGCTTTCCTGTCTCCAGTCCGACATCCTGAACCTGACTTTCCGGCATCCTGAGGGAGACGCGCCACCGGTGGCCGTGTCTTTGGATGACACATCCATCCAGGTCCATGCCTGCCATTCTCCCATGCGGGAGGCCCAGGTGTTAAAGGACCTGCTTCTGGACACACTGGCCCGTGATTCAACCATCGCGCCCCATGACATGATTGTCATGATGCCGGATATCGAGGCCTATGCCCCGTTTATCGAAGCGGTGTTCTCCCGGGAGCCGGCCATTCCTTTTTCCATTTCCGACCGGCGGCATAAAACCGAATCCCCCACCATTGACGCGTTTTTAAAAATTTTTGCCATGAAAGGCTCCCGGATGGCGCAATCGGATGTTATGAGTCTGCTGCAATGCCCGGTCATTGCGGAAACCTTTGACATCGCCCCCGGAGATATCAGAGAATTGACGGACATGGTGCACCGGGCCGGTATTCTCTGGGGCATGGATCCGGATCATCGCCGGGATCTCACGGGAAAGGGTTTCAAGGAAAACACCTGGCAGTTCGGTTTTGAGCGGCTGTTTCTGGGAATCGCCATGCCGGCTGCACACGAAACACTGGTGAACGACGTGCTGCCCTGTTCGTTTGCCGAAGGCACCAATGCCGTAATTCTGGGACAATTCGCCCATTTCTGCCATACCCTGTTCCGGCATCTGGACACGCTGGATGCGCAGTATACCCCCGGACAATGGGAACAGGTGTTCACCGCCCTGATCCAGGAAATGATGACCCCTGACCTGGAGCGGGAACCGGATTTCCGGTTTTTGTATCAGGTATGCCAGGATCTGACCCGGGCCGCGGATATCGCGGGATTCACAGGGAAAATCGGTTTTTATGCGGCCCGGGACCTGGTGGAGAACAAACTGGATCAAACCTTTTCCCGGGGTGGATTTCTGACCGGGGGCGTGACATTCTGCAACCTGGTGCCCATGCGCAGCATTCCTTTCAAGGTCGTGGCGCTGATGGGGATGGATGAGGCCGCGTTTCCCAGAAAAATGGTTCCCAAAAGTTTTGACCTCATGGCCGCTTATCCCCGGCCCGGAGATAAAAATATGCGGGATGAGGACCGGACCCTGTTTCTGGAAACCATGCTGTCGGCCCGCAACCGTCTGATCATCACCTATACGGGCATGGGCATCCAGGACAATGCCCCGCTTCCGTGTTCCGGCGTGGTGAGTGAACTGGCCGATGTCATCCATGCCGGTTTTGTGTTTCCTTTCGGATATCAGTGGTGGATCACCCATCGGCTGCACCCGTTTAATCCGGCTTATTTTGACGGCACCCCGGCATTGTTTTCCTATTCAGAAGAGCAATGCCGGATTGCCCGGTCCCGGACCCACCGGAGATCAGACACCCCCCGGCCATTGTCCCCAGATATGGACGGGCCCGGCGCAATGGACCAGGCATCGGATTTGCCAGACCCTGTTTCGGAACCGGACACCGTGTCGTTACAGACATTGTGCCGGTTTTTCAACCATCCTTTGTCCATGTTTTACCAGACCACACCAAAGATCGTGTTTCCGGAAGCGGAAGAACCGCTGCCGGACCGGGAACCCTTTCAGGTATCCGGTCTGGCCCGGTATCAGCTGGGGTCCTGGATCCTGGAAAAAGAGCTGAACCTGTCCGGATATCCGCTGGCCCGGGCCGGGGGGCAGTTGCCGCTGGGAAACCAAGGGTGTCTGGCCTGGGAGAATCTGTTGGAGACCACCCGTCCCATCCAGGCCCTGGCCGCAAAACAGGTGCCGGACACGCCCCGGGATTCGGTGGCCGTGGACCTGGTTGTCAACAAATGCCGGGTTCAGGGCCTGGTGTCTGATCTGTATCAGGAAGATAAGGGCGCGGTTCGATGCGTGACCGAGTTCGGCCGCATTCATGCCAGGCGGCTGGTGACAAACTGGATCCTGCACCTGGCCGCAACCCTGATGATGCCAAACACCCCCGTGACCACCCGGATCATCGGCACCGACCCGTTCCGTCGCCAGTCTGTGGGAATGCAGACGTTCACCCCCGTGGGAGAATCGGCCCGCCCATACCTGGAACACCTGGTAACGCTGTATTATCAGGGCCTGACCCGGCCCTGGCCTTTTTTCCCGGACACGGGCCTGGCCCTGGCCCGGGCCCTGGCGGAAAAAGAGTATGATCTGCACGATGATGTATTGGCTATGGCCATGAAAAAAGCCCGGCCGGCCTGGTTCAATGCCCATACCCAGACGGGTGAGAAAACAGACCGGTACACGGCCATGTGGATGGAACATTACCCAGATCCCCTGGAAACACTGACGCATCTGCAAACCTCAGGCATGGTGGATCACAGCCTGGCCGTGTTCAAACCCCTGCTGGCGCATCTGGAGTCCGGCGCATGAATCCATTGAACCCGTTTGATCTGGATCTTCAACAGACCACACTCATCGAAGCCAGTGCCGGCACCGGCAAGACCTATACCATCACCACCCTGGTGACCCGGCTCATTGCCAAAGGATATCCCATTGAATCCATTCTGGTGGTGACATTCACGGAAGCGGCTGCCGCAGAACTCAAACTGCGGATCAGGGACCGGCTGTCCCGTGTTCTGGCCGGCATGGGTTCGACCGGTGCCAAACCGGCCGAAGATTTGTCTGATCCATTGATTTCGTTTCTGGCGGCCCAGCCGGATCCGGATCAGGTGCGCCGGCGCATCCGGCTGGCGTTGACGGATTTTGACCAGGCAACCATCATGACCATCCATGCGTTCTGCCTCCAGACCCTGACGGCCCACGCCTTTGAAACGGGCACGGCCTTTGACATGGAACTGATGAAAGATGCATCCGGATTCTACCGCCAGGTGTGCATGGATTATTTCATGACCCGGATCAATGACCTGGATCCCCTGATGCTCCGGTTTCTGGCCAAAAAAAACCTGACCCCGGAAACCCTGGGCCGGGCGTTGAAGCCGGCGGTGTCACGGCCCGGTCTGACCCTGATCCCGCCGGATCCCGGATTTTCGAATGTGTGTGATGCCTATCGACAAACCTGTGCCCGGGTGGGGGACCGGCTGGAAAAACAGATTCAGGAGATTATCGATATGATCCGGCTGGATCCGGGCCTGGACAAACGCAGTTATTCCGCCAGAAATGTGCCCAAATGGCTGGAATCAGTCCGGAAAACCCTGGAAGCGGAAGGGGACAATGCCCTGTTTGTGATGACGGAAAAAGGGGATCCCCTGTACCGGTTCTGCTACACCTGCCTGGAACAGAAAACCAAATCCAGTGCCCGTTGTCCGGTGCATCCATTTTTTGATGACTGCCAGACCCTGTATGATCTGTACCAGGTGATGGAAGCTGATTTGCTGGCCATCCGGCACGCATTTCTGCCGTTTTATCATCAGGCCCTGGCTGAATTGAAACAGCAGCAGGGCCAGTGCTTTTTTGACGATCTGGTGCATGACCTGGCCCGGGCGTTGACCCCAGGTCCCGGCAGCCGGATGTTGATCCGGGCGGTTCAGGATCAGTATCAGGCCTGCCTGATCGATGAATTCCAGGATACAGACCCGGACCAGTACCGGATTTTTGCCACGCTGTTTGCACACGCACCGTCCCGGTTCGGCGGCAATCGGCCGTTTTTCATGATCGGTGATCCCAAACAGGCCATTTATGCGTTTCGGGGCGGTGATATTTTTGCGTATCTGTCGGCCAGCCGCCACTGTGAGCAGCAGTTTACCCTGGAAAAAAATTACCGATCCTCCCCCGTGCTGGTCCAGGCGGTCAATGACCTGTTCTCAGCCGGGCCTGATCCATTTGTTTTTAAAGAAATCCCGTTCAACCGGGTGGGAACCCCGGAAACCGCCGGCCACGGGCTTATGGATGACACGGGATGGGTCCCGCCCCTGGGGTTTGATTTTTTATCCCGGGATCATCTGCCTTTGGACAAACAGGGATATGTGACAAAAGACACGGCCCGGCGGATGATTCCGGATCTCGTGGCCCAAAAAATGTTGTCGGACATGACGGCCGGGCTCACGGTAAAACATAAAACCGGTAACCGGGCCCGGATCGATTTCAAAGACATGGCTGTGCTGGTGCGGACCAATCAGGAGGCTCAGGATATCCAGGCCGCCCTTTCAAAAAAAGATATTCCCTGTTATCTGTCTAAAACCGGATCTGTGTTTGATTCGCCCCAGGCCATTGCGCTCAACGATATTTTATGGGCCGTGTTCCGTCCGGATCAGGTGGGATTTGTCAATGCCGCTTTGACCTCGTCGGTGTTCGGGTTTGATCCAAATGATCTGGCCGGACTGCCGCAAACTAAAGTGTGGCAGTGGCAGGACCGGTTCAGACACTGGAAAACGATCTGGGAATCCCGGGGGTTCATCCCAATGATCCAGGACCTGCTGCATTGCAAAGAAGGGCTCCTGCATCCGGAGTCGGTCATGGATGACCGGGGGCTGACCAATTTTTACCATCTGGTGGAACTGGTCTCCCAGACGGCATTGCGCCGGCATCTGTCTTTGTTTTACCTGCTCCAGTGGTATCAGACCCAGCTGTTTGCCGACACCCGGGAAGAAACCGCGGATGAGCTGCGTCTGGAAAGCGACCGCAATGCCGTGGCCATTGTGACCATTCATAAAAGCAAAGGCCTGGAATATCCCATTGTATATCTGCCGTATCTCTGGTCTTCTCCCGGGCCTAAAGGGGGAGACCCGGTTTTGTTCCATGACCCGGACAATGATTTTCAGCTTTGTTTTGATCTGCGGGGTTCGGGATTCCAGGGGGCGGATATTCAAGGGTTGGATCGATCCATTGACCGGCATGATCTGGAGGCGCAAGCAGAGCAGCGCCGGCTGCTGTATGTGGCCGTGACCCGGGCCTCGGCCATGTGCCGGATTTTCTGGGCCGGGATCAGTGGGGTAGGGGCTTCCGCCTTAGGCAGCCTGATCCATCCCCAGGGCTGTGACACGGATGCACATATGATCCAGGATTTGACCGCCCTGGCCGGGGAGATGCCGCACATTTGCGTGCAGATGGTGACACCCGGTGAGGCCGTTCCGGCAATGACTGAAACGGTGTCCCCGGTGATATCCCTGGCCCCCCGGTCTCTGGACCGGCCGGTCCGATCCGGGTTTCAGATCACCAGTTTCAGCGCCTTGGTCAAAGGGGGGCCCGATGCCGGAGGCCCCGGGGAACGGCCAGGCGGGAGCCGGGATGAATGGGTATCAGATGACGGGTTGCCGGATGCGGATGCCGGGCCGCCCGTGGATGCCGGTGACCGGGACGTCACCCCGATCCGGCTGAGCGGGTTTCCCAAAGGGGCCGGGGCCGGTGATTTTTTTCATGCAGTGCTGGAAAACATGGATTTTCAATGGGATCCGGCCCGTGTGTTTGCCGGTGTGTCTGCGTATCTGCCCCGGTTCGGATTCTCCCGGGAAAGGTTTGCCCATCCAGTGACCGCAGCTATCCAGGATGTGATCGCAACCCCGCTGTCATCGGGAAAACACGGATTTTGCCTCAAAGACATTGCCATGTCCCACCGGATGACCGAAGCGGAGTTTCTGTTTGATGTGACCCGGCTGGACGGATTTGTGCCGGCGGATCTGTTTGCAAAGACCGTGCGATGGAAGGCATATGCCAAAGCATTGCAGAAATATGGTTCAAGCCGGTTGTCCGGATTCATCAAAGGATTCATCGATCTGGTGGTGCGGCATGACGGGAAATATTATCTGGTGGATTATAAATCCAATTTTCTGGGGGAGGCGTATGAAGATTACAACAAGACCGCCATCGAACAGGCCATGGAAACCCATGACTATGTCTTGCAGTACCACATCTACACCCTGGCCCTGCACCGGTATCTGTCATGGCGCATGAAAAACTATGATCCCAAAAAAGATTTCGGGGGCGTCTTTTATCTGTTTATCCGGGGCATGCATCCGGACCGGCCCGGATCCGGGGTGTTTTTTGATTCCCCTAACGTTTGTTTCTGAACCGGGATTTTTTGTGATGGGTGACCAGCGGGGCCACGGGCGCGGGTTTTTCCTTGAAAAACGAGATGACCAGAAGACCGGAAAAAATAAGCAATGCCCCGATCCCGGTGATCGGAGTGAACACTTCCCCCAGCAGTAGAACCCCTAAAAAACATCCGGTCAAGGGTTCCACCAGCATCAGCAACGCCGTCATGGACACGGGCACCACAGACAGCCCTTTGGCCAGCAGCAAATAGGCCGCAGCCGTGGCCACCAGCCCGAGATACAGAACCACTGTCATGCCGTGTGCGGTCATCACCGGGGAAAGATCTTCGAACAGCAGCAGCCGGGGAAGCACCATCACCGCGCCCACACTCAAGATAACGGCAATGCCTAAGATGGGCGAATGGTCTGCCACCACGGCTTTGCTGCCCACCAGGGACACGGCATATCCGAATCCTGCGCCGAATGCCAGAAAAATACCCGTGGTGTCCACCTGCACCTCACTGCCGGCCACGCTCAACAGCACACACCCGGAAATGGCCAGAAAAGATGCGATAAACCAGGTCCGGGTCAACCGCTCTTTTTGAAACACAGCCCCCAGAAGTCCGGAAATGACCGGTGCCATGCAGATGGCCACAATGGTTCCCAAAGCCACGCCGGTTCGGGCCACGGCTTCAAAAAAACACAGCTGGAACATCACGATCCCGGAGGCCGCAACCAGGGTGGGAATGATGGGAGGCCGAAACGTGGATAATCGGACGTTGCCGAAAATCAGGGCCATGAGCAACAGGGCCGGCCCCCCGATGATCAGGCGCAGGGATCCGATGGTGGTGCTGGATATGCCGGCCGGTGCCAGGGCCTGGGAGGTGCCTGTGGTGCCGAACAGCACCGCGGCAAAGATCACCAGCAAAAACCCCTTGGTCAATCTGGGTGTTTCCATTATTTGAACCGGCTGTCCGATCGCCTTTCCGCGACTTCCTTTTCGCTGGCCTGCATCCACCCGGAGGTGCTGTGTTTGACTGCGTCGAATTTCTCCATATAGGGCTTGATATCCAGCAGGGGGGTGCCGTTCAGCACATCGATATCCAGGACGTGCAGCAGGTTCCCCTCAATTTTTTCCAGCCGGACAATGGAGATGCCGATGTGGTTGGGCCGCAGCGGGGAACGCGTGGCATACACGCCCCGGGGCTGCGTATCCATGAACGGCACCACGGTCAGTTCGGTCCGGGTTGTTTTGTGGAATGAATAGATCAGGTAGATGTGACTGAAACCGTCCAGGTCTTCAAGTCCGGGTTGAAAAGCCGCATCCACCTGTATCTGTCCTTGGGTGCCGGCAGCCCCTTTGGGCTGAATGGGCATGTCTTCGATGTTTTGAAACGGCGTATGGATCACGCCGATGGGTGTAATGGGTTGCATGACTCACTTGATTTTTTATATTGTTTACAGGTTATAATGCCGCGTTTTTCAGGGCGAATTCCCAGTTGATGCGTTTGTCCAGTAAGGCTTGGACATAAGCTTTTCGCTGGTTCTGATAGTCCAGATAATAGGCATGTTCCCACACATCAATGGTGAGCAGCGGGGTCATGCCCATGGTGAACGGTGTTTTGGCATTGCCGGTGTTCACGGCTTTCAAGGTCTTGTTGTCTAAAACCAGCCAGGCCCAGCCACTGCCGAACTGGGAGGTGGCTGCATCAAGCAGTGCTTGTTTGCAAGCGTCCACGCTGCCGAAATCCTCTTTTATTTTGCGTGTCAATGCGGCCGGGGGGTCTCCTCCGCCCCTGGGGCTTAAGCTGTGCCAGTAAAAGGTGTGGTTCCATATCTGGGCCGCGTTGTTGAAAATGGCGGTGTCATCCGGTTTTCCCGCAGTGTTTGTGACGATCTCATCCAAAGACAGGTCAGCATACGGGGTGCCGGTGATCAAACGGTTCAGGTTGTTTACATATCCCTGGTGGTGTTTACCGTAATGAAACGACAAGGTCCGGGCGGAGATTACAGGAGCCAGGTCCGTGTCTGCATAGGGCAGGGGCGGCAGCACATGGGAAGCAGCCGCAGCGGCAAATGCGGCCCGGGGCAGTCCGGCCAGGGCCAGGGAAGCGGCGGCACCGGCGGAGAGGGTCAGAAACGTGCGGCGGTCCATGCGGGAATTGTCCGGTTGTTTTTTATCCAATGGTGTCATAATAATCCTCCATTTGGGTCTGATGATGTTTGACAGGTTCTGTATAGTATCATCGGGATATGGATATGAACAAGTGGTTTCTTTCATGTTTTGATTGACAAGACAAAACCGGATTGCCTATTTTAAAGATGAACCCCTTGACCTGAAAAACGTTTTGACCCAGAGATGAAATGAAACAGCCCTTATTTTATAAATTGCCGTCCGTCACCCGAACCCAGAAGGGTGCTTTGCGACAAGTGGGGTTTGAGCTGGAATTCACAGGCCTGGATCTTGAGCAGACCACCCGGGTGGTGGAAACGGTGCTGGGCGGCACCCGGGTCCGTGAATCGGCGGCCGCCTGTGTGGTGGATGTTCCGGATTCAGGGGAATTCACCATTGAGCTGGACTGGGATTTTCTCAAAAGAAGAGCGGCCCGCCAGGAACCTGATCGAACCGGGGACTGGATCGATCTGCTCAGCCAGGCAGCCACATGGCTGGTGCCCATGGAAGTGGTGTGCCCGCCCATAGCCATAACCAAGCTGGACCGGCTGGAACCCCTGATCAAAGCCCTGCGCCGGGCCGGTGCCCGGGGCACGAAAGACTCCATGATTGCCGCGTATGGCGTGCATATCAACGCCGAGGTGCCGTCGGTGGATGCCGATGTGGTGCTGGCGTATGTGCAATCGTTTTCATTGCTGCAATGGTGGCTGGTGGATGCCCATCAGGTGGATATCGCACGGCGCATCAGCCCCTATGTGGATCTGTATCCCGAAGCCTATTTGGAAGTACTTTTTTCATGTGATAAACCCGATTTCAAGCAGATTGTCGCTGATTATCTGATTTATAACGCCAGCCGGAACCGGGCCCTGGATATGTTGCCCCTGTTGTCCTGGGTGCATGCCGGCATGGTTCAAACCGCAGTCGCAGATCCGAAAATAAAGCCCCGGCCCGCATTTCATTATCGGTTGCCCAATTGCCAGATCGACCACCCGGACTGGTCCCTGGCCCGGCCCTGGAACTTGTGGTGGGTGGTGGAAGAACTGGCACAGCGCCCGGAGGATCTCACCATGCTCAAAGAGCGGTTTTTGTCCATGCACCGGCCTTTGATCGGGGTGAACCGCACGGACTGGACTGTCTGGATGGATCAATGGCTTTGCGACCACGTGTCGGCGTAACCGGTTCGGCCCGGCGCTGGGCCCCGGCCTGGTGGTGTACGAAAACAGCCCTGTATCTGGCCGGAGCGTCTGCCATGCGCATCAGCACCCGCCACGGCAATGCCGATGAAACCCTGGATGCATTGATTATCGGGGGGGGCAATGATATTTCCCCGGAACATTACGATGGGGATCTCACCAGCCCTGTGGTATATGATCCGGACCGGGATCTGCTGGAAATCAGATGGATCCGGTATGCCCTGCATCACAAAATCCCCATGCTGGGCATCTGCAGAGGGGCTCAGCTCATCAATGTGGTGCTGGGCGGGAACCTGCATCAGGACATCCGAAACTTGAGACACCTGACCTATAATCGGCCGGGACTGCTGCCCACCAAACAGGTGAAAATCGAACCGGACACCCGCCTGGCGCGTATCTGCGGCAAACACAATCTCCGGGTCAACAGCCTGCATCACCAGGCGATCCGAAAACCCGGCAACGGACTTCATGTGGTGGGCCGGGATCTGGACGGCATTATTCAGGCCGTGGAAACCCGGTCCGGCCGGAAGATCATCGGGGTGCAATGGCATCCCGAGTACCTGTTTTACCTGCCGGCCCAGTTCGCCCTGTTCCAGTGGCTGATTCAAAAGGAATGGCTGTGATATCTGTGCTGCTGCTCTTTTGTTCCGCGTTTCTGGCCGCCACCATTCTGCCGTTTTATTCGGAAGTGCTGCTGTTTGCTCTGCTGCGCCAGGGGCATGACCCCCATCTGTTGTTTTGGGTGGCCACTTTCGGCAATACCCTGGGGTCTGTGGTGAACTGGTGGATGGGGCGATATCTGTTGCGGTTCCAGCACCGGGCCTGGTTTTATTTCAGTCCGACCCAGATTGCCAAAGCCCAGGCCTGGTTTCAGCGGTATGGGGTCTGGACCCTGCTGCTGGCCTGGCTGCCCATTGGAGGCGACCCCTTAACCCTGGTGGCGGGTATCATGAATGTCCGGTTCAAGGTGTTCATTGTCCTGGTGGCCGTGGGTAAAGGCCTGCGCTATGTGGCTGTGATCTGGTTCAGTGCCTGGTGGTAGATTGTGCGGACATCACTTTCTGGATACACACCCGGCCGATCACCATGTAAATCAACACCGATCCCAGAATGACGCCGCCGAACAATTCCCCGTTCCGGGTTTTCAGCACAAAGGCGATGATCACGATGATGCCTGCGCTGATGGTGTAAAACATGGGTTTGGGCACCTGTTTGAGAATCAGACGTCCCAGATGGGCGAACCGGAGGGTACTCACCATCAGGCCCGTGGTCAAAAGCACCACGGGCCACACATACGGGGCGGGCAGCAGCAGAATGGCACCCAGCAAAAGCAATGCCCCGGCCGGGCAGGGCAGGCCGTTGAATACGCCCGGCGGCAGGTCCGTGCGTTTTTTGTCCACAAACAGAAACCGGATGAGCCGGAATGCCACAGCCGTGATGTAGATCAACGCAAACACCCAGGCCCAGGACTGGCCGATTTTCAACAGCATATAAGCCGGAGCGATCCCGAAACTGACAAAATCCGCGATATCATCCAGGTATGGGCCGTATTTGGTGCCCCCGTGTTTTTCCGCCATGCGGCCGTCAAACAGGTCGAACAGCTGTCCCATGATAATGATGATAACAGCCCGGCCGAATAATCCGTGATAGGTCAACACCAGACTGGCCAGACCGCAGAAGAAATTGAGCAGGGAAAGGATGTCCGCATACAGCCGGTTGGGAATGAATTTAAATACAATGGACGCACCCGATAAAATGACGCAGGCCAACAGAATCTGGTTGCCCATGTGGATGATATGGGGGTTGGCATCCACCAGGGCGCAGAAAATCACCAGGGCAAAACAGATGATGGCCTTGATCTTGCCGAAATTATTGGCAGCACCGGAGGTTTTCATCAGAGTCAAAAGTCTGCGGGCCGCAAACTGGCCGAATATTTCAATGCCCACCAGAATCCATACCAGTTTTACTGAAATAATCCCGGTATAGGCAAACCCCAGCAGCGGCGGCAGGTACGTGAGTTTATCGCATAAAGGATCCAGCCATTCACCCAGCCGGGATACCAGGTTGCATCCCCTTGCCACCAGTCCGTCCACCCCGTCCAGGATGGCGGCAAAGGTGAAAATAATGATGGCCGCCGATTGATAGTCTGTCGCAAAGTACAGAAAAAAACCGGCCATGGCCATGCCGGTCCGCCAGTAACAGATGGCGTTGGGGTGCAGCAGCCACTGATGTGAAAAAACAAAGTCCTGCATGCGGTCTTTTTTCAGCATCCAGGAAAACCAGTAGTAGAAACCGGTCCCGATGGCTGCGGCGATGCATATGACCAATAGTCGTTCCATAGGTGATGATATCCTGATATATGCAGTGTTAAAAATGACAGACTGGGTTTTTTTTACCAGATCACGGCTGTTTTTGCAATGAATGGATTTGCAGATTTGAAACGGCCTGCCGGGGTGGTGTCAGATTTTTACCAGTCGTAACGCTCCCCACAGCCCGATCTGTGTATCCTTGATAATGACCAGGCCCTGGACACCGGATATCTGCTTGCCCGTTTCCAGGACCCCGGCAATATCGTCTCCTGTGAAGACCTGATTGGCCAGACCTGTGGCAACGGCATCCGAAAGCGGGCAGGATTGGGCCATGACCATGACTGCATCGGCTTTGCCAAAGCTTTTGGAATGCCCGAAAGTGCCCGATGAGGTGCAGATGCCGAAAGAACCGGGCTGCCGGGGTATATGAATGCCTGTGGTCAGGCTGAAAGGGGAGTTGCCGGCAAAGAGGGTCAACACGGTGTCGGTCTGGGAGTGAATGAAAATATCTCCCCCGTTTTCCACCACCACCTGGGAAGAAAAAGACAACAGATGCCGGCCCGTATATTCTGCCACAGCCCCGGCCACCGCCGCCATGGGACCCACGTGTGCCGCATGGGCCGCAACGCCCATATTCCGGATGATGGCAGGGGCAGTGTCCGGCACGGTCATGGGTTCCAAGGATGTTTTAAAACCGGGATTTTCTGCAATATACCTCTGGATCTGCTCCCGGCACCGGGTCACGGCCCGGGTGGCCGCTTCGGAAAGGTCCGTGTCGGCCTGGATATGCAGGTTGGTTTCCTGCACGGTGATTTCAAAGGCGGTTAAACCCTGTTTGTGGTGCTGCTGCCGGTAAACGCGGCGGTTGTCAAACATGGTCCACAGGATGGGGCCGCAAATGAACCGGTGCCTGGCGGATAAAATAGGAGTCCGTCATGCCGGAGATGAAATCCCGCACGATTTGGGGCAAAGAATGGGTGTCCCGGTATGTGTCGGACAGGCCGGACAAAAATTGTGTAAAAATGACAGAGGATGCGCGGTCCTTTTCCAGATCCGTGAGATACTGGTGAAACAGATGCGCATAAATGGTATTGATGGTTCCTAAATGCTGCTTGATGGCCGGGTTTTTATAAATATAGCGGTAATTGAATGCTTTCAGGGTTTCCAGGGCATCAGCCACCTCATCTGAAAATCCGATGAACGGCTGATCCAGGCTGGTGGCAATCAGGTCGGTCACCAGGTTGAACACAATGGTGCCGTTGGTGGTTCCCAGAATATGGCGGCAGGTGTCCGGGATCTGCTCCCGGGTGATCAGGCCTAAACGGATGCCGTCTTCCAGGTCCCGGCCGATATAGCTGATGGTGTCTGCCATGCGCACCACACATCCTTCCAGAGTCATGGGGGAAAACCCGATCTGTTCGGTCTCAAGAAACCTCTGGATCATGGTATCTAAATCATCAAACCTGCGGGGTCCATGGGGGAAAAGTTTTCGGACATGGGTTTCGCCGTCATGGCATAACATGGCATCCAGGGTCTGGAGACTCAAGTTCCATCCAGACCCATGGCGTTCGATTTTGTCCAGAAACTGAATGCTCTGGACATTGTGGTGAAAGTATCCGGCCTGGTGTGCGTGGGTGAGCCGGGATAAAAACCGTTCCCCATCATGACCGAAGGGCGGATGGCCGATGTCATGGCCTAAGGCGGCGGCTTCGATCAAATCCTGGTTGAGCCGCAGGTGCCGGCCGATGGTCCGGGCCACTCGGGACAGCAGCTGCACATGCAGGACCCGGTGGGTGAGATGAT
Organism: Desulfotignum phosphitoxidans DSM 13687; assembly: GCF_000350545.1. GTDB lineage: Bacteria > Desulfobacterota > Desulfobacteria > Desulfobacterales > Desulfobacteraceae > Desulfotignum > Desulfotignum phosphitoxidans. The sequence goes on along the minus strand of NZ_APJX01000012.1, from coordinate 10,489 downwards.
CGTTTTGGATCAGGGAAAACACCTGGGTTTTATCAATATACCGGGTAAAAGCCAGGGAATTGAGAATCCGGTCGGCATCCTGGCTGAACGCCTGACGGTATTCATTGTCAGACCGGTTTTCCGGATGCCGTCGAACCGCGGCCCTGGAAGGACAGGCCAGGGATTGCAGGGCATTTAGTTCAATTTTGTCCAGAAGCGGCTGCAAATCCCTGGTTTTTTTCAAGCGGTCATTCAAGACAGTCCCTGAATTACAATTGTTTGGTGATGTTGTCCACTACTATGGAAAATGCCTTTGTAAAAGGAGTTTCCTCGTCCTGAAACATAATGGGAACTCCCTGATCACCGGATGCGACCACCCCGGTGTCAAAGGGAATGGATCCCAGAAAAGTCAGGCCAAATTGTTTGGCTGTTCTTTCCCCCCCGCCGTTCATGAACAGATCAATGGATTCGCCGCAATGGGGGCATTTGAATCCGGACATGTTTTCCACAATTCCTAAGGTTTTGAGCTTCACGGTGTTGCAGAATGAAATGGATTTGCGGATATCGGCCAGCGCCACTTCCTGGGGGGTGGTCACGATCACGCCTAGGGCTTCGGGAATGGTCTGTACCACGGTCAGCGGTTCATCTCCCGTGCCCGGTGGGGCATCGATGATCAGAAAATCCAGTTCCCCCCAGTCCACCATGCCCACGAACTGCTGAATCATGCCGGCTTTGGCCGGTCCACGCCATATGATGGCCTGATTCTTGTCCTGCATCAGGGCCTGGACGGAAACGGCTTTAAGATTGTCATTCACCTGCTTGGGAACCAGGCGCTGCTGGTCCGGGGTGATATCCAGCAGTTCGGTCATGCCCAGCATCTGGGCGATGGAAGGCCCGTGCACATCCACATCCATCAAACCGGTTTTATATCCTTTTTTGGACAAAACAGCCGCCAGGTTGGCGGACACACTGCTTTTACCGACGCCGCCCTTGCCTGACAGCACAAAGATCTTGTGTTTAATTCTGGCCAGATTGTCTTTGATCATGGCCTGTTGTTCCTGCTGTTTTCTGGCCATTTCATTATTCTGGGACGACTTCTGGGCTTTGTCTACACTGTCGTGAATCATTTATCTTAATACTCCTTTTAAGAGGTATGTGGTTGAAATCAACACCTATTATGGTCATAATCCATCGGGTGTCAACTGGAAAACCGATTCTTTCACCGGGATATCCGGCCAGAATCGCGTGATGAAGATGCGGACCTGCTGCCCTTTGCCGTCGGCAATGGTCAGATCCACGGGTATCTGCCGGTGGTCCATCCGGTCAAATTCATGGTACTGAATCTCATAGCGGATCTCATCTTGTCTGTTTTTCAGGCGCAATGCGTGAAGCGGCTGGTCTGATGCCAGAAGTAACTCCTGGAATTGTGTTGTAAATTTTTTGTGCAGTTGAATTTGGAGGCGGTCTTCAGAAGAAAACCAGGCATCGCTGAACCGCTGGATGGGAATCTGCCCCAAAAGCACGCGGATCAGGTCGGATAGCTTTAACGGCACACCCGTGAAAGATTCCAGATCCGGATCACTGGAAGTGGTGGTATGGGGTTTGTGCCGGCCGGTGTGAGAAACAAAGGTGACTGTTTTTCCGTCTGCGACAATGGTTTCAACCGGGCTGGCCAGGGCCGTGAACGTGAGCCGGACCCGGTCCGGAGACTGGGCGGCCCAGGCCATTTGAAATGTCTGGACCCCGTTGTTGGATGCCACCCGCAAATGACCGGTTCCTTTGCTGGTGACGATCTCCTGGTTCAAATTGCTGATTTTTTCTGCACATTCATGGGCTTGGGCATCTAAGGCCGGATCGGTCTGGGGGCGTGGGATACCGCATCCGGACAGACAGGCAAAACTCAGCAGGCAGACAAAAAAAAGCGCACACAAAGATTTCATGGGGTCACAGTATCTGAGTTCAGTGTATCCGGGGTCTGTATCTGCTGTTCCAGTGTCCGGATTTTTTCTGTGACTTCAGAAATGAGTTCAGTGTCTGATTCCTTGGCATGGGCCAGGGCTTTATGAAAAGTCTTGAGGGCTTTGATCTTTTGGCCGGTCTTGAGATAGGCATCGGCCAGATGGGCTGCAATGATGGCTTCATAATCGGTGAGTTCCGCGGCCCGTTCCAGATATCCCACGGCTTTGTCGAAGTCACCCTGTTGAAAATACACCCATCCCATGCTGTCTAAAATATACCCGTCGTTGGGTTTGATTTCCAGCGCTTTTCGGATGAGCACTTCCGCGTCATCCAGATGAATCCCCAGATCGGCATAGGTATAGCCCAGATAATTGAGTGCGGAGGCATCTTCCGGGTCCAGACGGATGACTTCTTTCATGGTGGCGATACTCTCATCCTTGAGCCCGGCCTTGTCCTGAACCGCGCCTAAGCGGAACAGCAGCGCCGTGTTTTCCCGTGCGTTTTTCAGTCCTTTGGAAAGCAGGGCCATGGCTTTTTCCAGCTGGTTTTCATTTTCATAAAACGCGGCCAGATAGGTGATGAAATCAATATCGTCGGGCGCCTGCCGGTGATGCTGCTCCAGAAACGCCACAGCTTTTTCGGTCTGGCCGATCTCCCGGTACAGAAAAGCCAGGGTCAACTGGGTTTTTTTGTATTGGGGATGGGCCGGCGAGACCTTGAGATAGTGCTCAATGGCCTGCTTTGGTTGCTCGCTGGATTCATGGGCCAACCCTAGAAAAAAATTGAAATTGTCATTGTCCGGATCTGCCGCCAGCATTCCTGAAAACACAATTACCGCATCTGCGTACCGGTTTTGCGACAAATAAAGATCCACTGCGGTCATCAGCAGGCGGTTGTCTTGCCGGGCCTGATTTCCCAGGTCCATGAACTGTTGTGCGGCAAGTTTTGTTTGCCCGGTCTGGTGATACAACCGGGCGGTTTCCAGCAAAGCCCGTTCATTTTCAGGTTCAATGGTAAGTATCTGTTCATACATGGCAATCAGTTTGTCCGGATCTGGTTTGCCGGCCGGGTTGTCCGGGTCCTGAAGGATGTCCACCAGCCGCAATCGGGGTTCGATCAGATCCGGTTCCAGGTCGATGGTTGATTGAAACGCCTGTGCCGCCTCCGTGTAATTTCCGGAAAGAAAATGGGCTTCCCCCAGATAGAAATGGGCCACATAATAGTCCGGCAAACGGTCCGCCATTCGGGAAAACAGTTCCAAAGCTTCCGGAATCTGCTGGTTTTCCATATAAATTTTGCCCAGCCGCAGATAGGTTTCCCGGTTGTCCGGAGCCAGTTCAAGAATTCGCTCCAACAGCGGCGGCATGGTTTTTTCACGGGTGTCGTCTTTTTTCAGGCGGGCCAGCAACAGCAGGTTTTCCACATTATCGGGATTTTCAGCCACCAGGGATTCCGCCAGAGCCAACGCAGTTTCCTTTTGATCCATGCTTAAATACATCCGGATCAGGTCCCGTTTGAGAAACGACGCGTCCGGATCTAAGGTAATGGCTTTTTCAAGGGCCGCCATGGCGTCATCGATCCGGTTCTGCCGGTGCAGCATTAAAAACGTCAGATAATGGTACCGGGCCGACATCTGTGGGTCCCGGCCCGGAGTGGGGGGGGCGAACGTGTCGTCAGGACAGGAATGGATGGACAATGGCGTGTCCGGAGGCGCCGGTTCAACCGGACACGCATCGACCGGGGCTGCCGGGGTGTGCTGGATCCGGCTGCATCCGGATAGCGTCAAAAGAATCAGCAAAATAAAAAAAGTATGGATCGTTGCCTTGCTCATGGAGAAAGTCACCCTGTATCGGTTGGGTTATAGGGTATGGTCATACATGTCGAAATCAGGCATGTCTTTTTTGAAAAATGTTTTCATTTTTTTTAAAATATTGTTTTCAATCTGCCGAACCCGTTCCCGGGAAATTTTGTAGGTTTCCCCGATTTCCTGAAGGGTCTGGGGGGAATCGGAAAAAATACGCTTTTCAAAAATTTCCATTTCCCGGTCATTGAGGGTGCGTTTGAATTTTTTGACCTTGGTGTGAAGGATGCCTTCAATTTCCTTTTTGGCCATCTGGTCCTCGGATGAATCCGATTCCGTGTTGATGAATTCAATCCGCTCCGTATTGGAGTCGTTTTTCAACGGTTCATCCAGAGACAGGTCCCAGTTGGCCAGGCGCTGGTCCATGTCCACCACTTCTTTTTCAGATACGCCCAGACGTTCGGACAACAGTTTTGGTTTGGGATCGAATCCCTGTTCAATGAGCTGCTGTTTTTCTTTTTTCAACCGGAAAAACAGTTTGCGCTGCCCCTGGGTGGTCCCGATTTTCACCATCCGCCAGTTGTCCATGATAAATTTGAGAATATACGCCTTGATCCAGAAAGAGGCATAATAGGAGAATTTGACATTTTTATAGGGATCAAATTTTTTAACCGCCTGGACCAGCCCGATATTCCCTTCCTGGATCAGATCCAGCAGATTCTGCATCCATACCCGCTGGAATTCCAGGGCGATTTTCACCACCAGCCTCAGATTGGATGTGGTCATGATATACGCGGCTTCCTGATCCCCTTCTTCCTGAATGCGTTTGCCCAGATCGATCTCTTCTTCCCGGGTCAGCAGCCGGTACCGGTTGATTTCATTCAGATAGCTTTGAATGGGATCGGATTTGACCAGTGCTTTGGTACCGGCAGCTCTGGCTTTGGGCACCGGAAGAAGAAAATCTTTTTTGGTTGACCGTTTGTTGTCTGTCTCGGATTGATTCTGATGGGATGTCTTTGTCATTCAATGAACTCTCAAGTCTTAACAGATATTAAAAAAAAATATTATACCATTATCACTTTGAGTATTAAAGTAATAAATTTATTTATCGGGAAGTGAAAAGAAATGCCTGTTTTTTTTCTGGACTTTTTCAGGCCTTTCTGTTAGAAGAATCGATTGTTGCGCCTGTAGCTCAGCTGGATAGAGCAACGGACTTCTAATCCGTAGGCCACAGGTTCGAATCCTGTCAGGCGCGCCAATCAAATCAAAACCTAAAGAGATGGCCACAAGATGGCCATTTTTTTTTTCAAACATACTATTCAAATTATCCCATCATAGGTTGACAATAATCAGTATTTAGGTTTACAATAATTTTGCTTAAGGTTGACAATAAATCACGAGAGGGCCAGATGGCAAGATTAAGAAAACGTGGGGAAACGATTCGGCAGTTCATCCTTGATAATGTTGAACATCATCCTTCCGATATAGTTCAGATAGCTACAGAAAAGTTCGATGTTTCGCGACAGGCAATAAATAAACATATCCGGCAACTGATAGAACAAAAAACACTGATTATGTCCGGACAAACAAAGGATCGCAGGTATGGGCTTCCTCCAATCAAAGAAGTGACAAAAACATTTCCTTTGGATAACACCCTGCAGGAGGATGTGGTCTGGCGGAATGAAATATCTGTTCTGCTTCCCGGTTTCCCAGACAATGTCATTGAAGTATGGAACCACTGCTTTACAGAAATTCTCAATAACGCGATAGATCATTCATCAGGACAAATGGTCACGATCGGCTTCAAAAGAAATGCTGTCAGCACTGAAATACATATCCTTGACGACGGGGAGGGTATATTCAAAAAAATTCAGCGGGAAATGGGGTTGCTGGATGAACGCCATGCTGTTTTGGAATTATCCAAAGGAAAGCTCACAACTGATCCATCACGGCATACAGGAGAGGGCATTTTTTTTTCTTCAAGAATGGTCGATGACTTTGAAATTTTATCTGGGGGCGTATTTTTTTCACATAAACATACCGAAGAATCTGATTGGATTCTTGAGAGATACCAGCCAGGCAAAGGCACTGGGGTTTATATGAAGATGAAAAACAATTCTTCCAGAAGCGTAAAAAAAATTTTTGACGCATACACCACTTCCGAAGATTATGGTTTCAATAAAACGATAGTGCCTGTCCGTCTGGCGCAATACGGAAACGAAATGCTGGTATCCCGGTCGCAAGCCAAAAGGCTTTTGTCACGAATTGATCGTTTTAAAACTGTGATCCTTGATTTTAAGGGAGTCGATTCCATAGGGCAAGCGTTTGCTGATGAAATATTCCGGGTGTTTGCAATGAAAAATAAAGACATCAATCTGCTGCATGTTAACGCATCCAGGGAAGTGGAGCAGATGATCATGCGTGCACTTTTAAAAGCGGATTGATTTTTTGATGAAAAATCAACAGACATCACACGATCTGACATCCGCGTATTTGCCGCTGTTTTTTCTCACCGCCATTTTTTTCATGAATTTTACCATCCGGATCAGCATTTCACCGCTGATGCCGACCATTCTCACGGATATGGACCTGACCGGGGATCAGGCCGGCTCTTTTTTCCTGTTTTCCGCCACGGGATACTGCATTGCCGTGTTTTTTTCAGGCGTTGTCTCTGCCCGGATCATGCACCGGAACACCATTGTTTTGTCTGCCGTGGGAACCGGGCTGGTGTTTATTTTTACCGGATTCTGCCACAGTTTGTCCGGCATGAGGCTGGGAATATTTCTGGCCGGCATGGGGGCCGGGTTGTATCTGTCATCCGGTATTGCCGTGCTCACGTCCACCATTTCCCGGAAAAACTGGGGAAAAGCCCTGGGCATTCATGAGCTGGCACCCAATTTGAGTTTTCTGCTGACCCCGATGATCTGTGAAATGCTGCTTTTATGGATGTCGTGGCGGTATGTGTTTTTTGTCCTGGGCGGGGTGTACATCCTTCTGGGATGGTCTTTTTCCCGGTTTTCCACAATCCGGGATTTTCCCGGGGAAGCCCCGAAGCTTAAATCATTTTATCCTTTGGCAGCCATTCCGTCGTTCTGGTGGATGATGCTGCTGTTCAGTCTGGGGGTTTCCGGCACACTGGGCATTTATTCCATGCTGCCGCTGTACCTGGTGAACGAGCACGGTATTGCGCAAACTCAGGCCAACACCTTTGTGACGCTGTCCCGGGTCGCAACGCTTCCCATGACTTTGGCGATCGGATGGATCACGGATCGGCTGGGCCTGAAACCCGTGATTACCGCAGTCCTGATGTTGAGCGGCATTCTGGTGATATTGATCGGGATTTTTTCCGGCCGCCTGTTGCTGGCTGCCATTTTCTGTCAGCCCGTGGTGGCCATCTGTTTTTTTCCGCCGGCTTTTGCCGCATTGTCCAACATCGGATCCAGTCAGACCCGCAACGTGGCTGTTTCGTTTACGATCCCGGCCGCCTTTCTGGTGGGCGGCGGGGTAATACCCGGCATGATCGGTGTGTTAAGTGAAAACGGGTATTTTTCCGCCGGGTTTGTGGTGACGGGCATTTTGATTCTATCGGGTGCAATTCTGCCCGGGTTCCTGAAATTTTCGTCCCAGGAGGACGGCTACCCGGATGAGTCCGGGTAGCCCATGGGTTTATCAGGCAAATTTGGTGATCATGGATTCAGGAATATCCGCTTTTTTCCTTGCACCGATGGCGTAATAGTACAGAGGTTCGCCTTCAATGGACAGGCGGTGCCGGTACCGTTCCAGATGATAGATATCCATGTAGTTGGAGAAAATCAGTTCCCGGATCATGCGTGAAAATCCGGCATCATCACTTTCGTTAAGAAAGGTTTCCTTGATGTTGAATCCCACCCATCCCGGGGATTGAATCATATTGAACGCCTCGATGAACGCTTTGGTCGGGATATCTCCGAAACCCAAAGCCGCCACCACGGTCAGGCAGTTCAGGGACCAGGACAGGTATTCTTCTCTTTCATCATCCGTCAAATTACAGAAATCACTGATATAATAGGCATCGTACAAATGGGGCCGATCCCTTTCAGTGGCGGTTTTGGCTTCAGGAATGATATCCACGCCGATGAGCCGGGAAACCCCGAATTGTTTAAAGGCATCGCCCATCAGCCCGTTTCCGGCCCCCAGATCCAGGACCCGGAGTTCACTGAAGTTTTCATCAGTCTGGTTGAGGGCGGATTTGAGAATCTGCGCCACTTTTGTGGGGGAACTGCATTTGAGACGGTCATAAAAAATCTGTTCATACAGTCCGGGCATATTATAGATCTGGTCATAATCATGAAACCGGATCTTTTTTTTTTCTTTATCCGGTGAAACCAGATAAAAATAGGCTTCATCCTGGGCCAGACTTCCTGCAGATGCCTGGGGGAATTGAATACGATGTCTTTTCGGGGTTTGCATAGGTCTCCTTTTTTCAGGTTTGTTCAACATCCGCCGGGATACTGTCTGTCGGCGGATTCCTTATTTGATTTTTCACATATCTACATATTTAGATACATTATTTTGCATAATAACATGTCAGGGCATTGAATACAAGGGGGGGATCAGCTGCCCTGCATCGCCATGGCCATATGACTGCGGGTCAGCGGGTCACGGCCGTCCCCCGGTAATGGAACCCGGATATGCGGATGGGGCTGACATACCCGGCCTCCAGCCCCTGGATGGCGAATCCGCTGTCCCTGATCAGGGCCGGGATGGGCCGGTTCAGATGACACCCGCCGGACATTGGTTTCCACAACGGGGTCAGGCGGTCCTGCCACCGGGAAACATCGATATCCGGGGCCCGGCCGTGTTCACAGAAAAGCAGCCGGCCCGAAGGTTTCAACACCCGCCGCATCTCTGCCAGGGCCTGCCGGATATCCGGGATGGAACATAAGGTATAGGTCACCACGATGGTGTCGGCACAGTGTGAGTCCAGGGGAATCTGTTCGCCCGAGCCCGTCATCAGCTGGACGGGGAAGGGCTGCCGGGCCGGGAATTCCGGGATCATGTTCATCAACGTCCGGCTGGGATCGATACCCCACACGCTTGACACGGACTTCGGATCATAGAACGGCAGGTTCAGGCCGGACCCGATCCCGATTTCCAGTACCCGTCCTTCGGCCTGGGGAATAATTTTTTTGCGCTGGCCCGTGATGTCATTGTGGGCGCAGACCCGGTGCATCAGTGTGGGTAGAATGAATCGGTGATACAGTCCCATGGGTTTGCCGCCGTGAATGTATTTTTTTTGTCGTTGTTGATCTCTTTTTCAGGCATTTACATACCATACCCGGGTTTTTAAAAAAACAGAATCATATGAGGAAATGGGAAAGCCCTGCTCATTTGATTCCTGAAAGGCAGGATTTACCTAGTTTTACCTAAAACTGCTAAGGATTTTCTCTGATTGACATCCAGGCATTTCACTGATATGGCTTTTGATGATATCGAAACAATGGTTGCGTTTTTATGGAGTAAGACTTGTTGCAATAAACTTGAGTTTTGACGATTGGAACAAATGCAGATCTGGATTTTTTTTGCCATTTCAAAAATGGAAAAGAGGACAGATATAAAGGTGATAAACATTTCTACACTTCATCCATTTTAGCATGATATACAGTTAGATATTTTTTCGTGAAAGGTATACTGATCCACACAAGAACTTGTTACATTAAGCCTAGTCGGCGGACATCGCCTATTTTAAAGGCTATACAGAATTTTAAACGTTTGAAAAACAAAGCTTTTAAACACCTATGGAGATAACTTTACCGGAGAACGGGGGTCAGCCCTCCCGCAAGAATTTCGCCAGTCATGTCATTTGCAAAAAGACGCAACTGCCACGCCTGTCATAATTCTTGCACCGTGCTGCCCCCTTATCTCCTCTGCTTTGGGCTCCGATAACCTATGACGACGCTTTGCAGCCATACACAACTTCCGGAAAAGCTTCAATCAAGCCCAAACCTTGGTGATATATTCAGGAAACATGGTAATCAATTTCGATCGGTACACCGACTCCATCCACGGCAGCATAAGGTCATGTACGATATTGAGCATTGCCGATGCGGTGAGTTCGGCACCCACTGGGAGGTTTGCGACACTTGCAGCCACATGGAAAAAGGATACAACTCCTGCCGGAACCGCCACTGTCCCGGCTGCAACCATATTGCCCAGAAACGATGGGTTGATGCAAGAATCAATGATTTGTTGCCTGTGTCGTATCACCATTGTGTTTTTACACTACCGCATGAGTTCAACCCCATCTGCCAGTATAATCGGCGAGTCATGTATGACCTGTTGTTTGAAAAATCATCAGAAACACTGCTGGACTTCGGACACAACCCCAAACGTCTGGGCGCCACCATAGGATTTTACGGACTTTTGCACACCTGGGGCGGAAAGATGTGGCAGCATCCCCATGTCCATTTCATCACAACCGCAGGGGGAATCGCCCCTGACGGCCACTGGGTCGAACCAAAATACCACAGCAGTTTTCTGTTCCCGGTAACGGCATTGTCAAACGTATTCAGGGCAAAGTTTCTGGAGGGACTGAAAGAGATCCACCATAAGCTTAAGTTCCCGGACAACTTGAGTTTTCTTGCAGATCCCCAACACCCTTCAGCCCAGTGGCTGTACCCATGAAATCCCCCTGGAATGGGTGGTTTTCTCCAAACCGCCCTTTAAAGGCCCCCGAAGAAGTGGTCAAGTATATCGGCAGATACACCCACC